>NZ_KV791407.1:0-56142 GCF_001807895.1 Stenotrophomonas sp. HMSC10F07 | reverse complement strand
CGAGCCGATGGACGCCGCCGCCACGCCGGTGGCCGCCAGCGTGCCGGCGAGCGCCGAGCCGACGGCTGCCGCTGCGGCGAACGCAGCGCGCGGCACCAGCCGCCTGCAGTCGCGCATCGAACCGACCTTCGGGAGGCTGTCATGAGTGCAGCCAACGAGAAGGTGCGCCCGGTGATGATCCTGGCCGGTGGTACCGGCGGTCACATCTTCCCCGGCCTGGCCGTGGCCCGCGTGCTGCGCGAGCGTGGCGTGCCGGTCACCTGGATGGGCGCCGAAGGCGCGATGGAAACCCGCCTGGTGCCGCAGCACGACATCGCCATCGACACGCTGGCGATCACCGGCCTGCGCGGCAAGGGCAAGCTGGCGCTGCTGGCGGCGCCATGGCGGCTGATGCGCGCGCTGCGCGCGGCCGGCATGATCATCCGCAAGCGCCAGCCGCGTACGGTGGTGGCCTTCGGTGGCTTCGCCTCCGGCCCGGGTGGCATGGCCACGCGCCTGCATGGCCTGCCGCTGATCGTGCATGAGCAGAACCGTGCACCGGGCCTGACCAACCGCATCCTGTCGCGCTATGCGCGCCGGCTGCTGACCGGCTTCCCGGGCACCTTCGCCCAGCGCGAGGAGTTCGTCGGCAACCCGGTGCGTGCGGAGATCGCTGCCATCGCTCCGCCGGAACAGCGCTTCGCCGACCGCAACGGCCCGCTGCGCGTGCTGGTGGTGGGCGGCAGCCAGGGTGCGCGCGCACTCAATGCCGGCGTGCCGCAGGCGATTGCCGCGCTGGGTGCCGGCGTGCCGGTCCAGGTGCGCCACCAGAGCGGCGAGAAAATGCATGCCGAGGCGGTCGAGGCGTATGCCAAGGCCGGCGTGCAGGCTGAAATCACCCCGTTCATCGCGGACATGGCCGAGGCCTTCGCCTGGGCCGATCTGGTCGTGTGCCGCTCCGGTGCGTCGACCCTGGCCGAGCTGTGCGCGGCCGGCGTCGGCAGCGTGCTGGTGCCATTCCCTGCTGCCGTCGACGATCACCAGACCCGCAATGCGGAGTACCTGGTCGAGCGCGGCGCGGCGGTGTTGCTGAAGCAGGACGGAACGCTGGCCGACGGCATTGCCGCACTGCTGCGCGATCTGTCCGAAAATCCCGCCCGCCGCATGCAGATGGCGCAAGCCGCGCGTGCCCTGGCCAAGGTCGATGCCGCCGAGCGCATCGCCGATATCATTCTCGAGGAAGCTGTATGAAGAAGGCATGCCACCGCGCCTGCCCTGCGCGAGGCCGCGCATGATCCGTCGCCTGCACGACACCAACGACCTGGTGCGCGCGTTCCCCCGCGTGCATTTCGTCGGCATCGGTGGCACCGGCATGAGTGGCATCGCCGAAGTGATGCTGACGCTGGGCTACGAAGTGTCCGGCTCGGACAACGCCGACAACGTGGCAACCCGCCGCCTGGCCAGCCTGGGAGCGCGCATCATGCGCGGCCACTCGGCAGCCAATGTGCTGGGCACCGACTGCGTGGTGGTCTCCAGCGCCATCCGCGAGGACAACCCGGAGCTGATGGAAGCGCGCAGCCAGCGCATTCCGATCATGCCGCGCGCGGCGATGCTGGCCGAGCTGATGCGCTTCCGCCGCGGCATCGCCGTGGCCGGTACCCATGGCAAGACCACCACCACCAGCCTGACCGCAGCGGTGCTGAGCGAAGGTGGCCTGGACCCGACGTTCGTGATCGGTGGCCAGCTGCTAGCTGCCGGTGCCAACGCCAAACTGGGCGGTGGGCAGTGGCTGGTGGCCGAGGCCGACGAAAGCGATGGCAGCTTCCTGCGCCTGAACCCGCTGATGTCGATCATCACCAACATCGATGCGGACCACCTGGAGAACTACGGCAACGACTTTGCCCGCGTGCAGGCGGCGTTCGCCGAATTCCTGCAGCGCCTGCCGTTCTACGGCCTGGCGGTGCTGTGCATCGACGATCCGGAAGTGGCCGCGCTGGCTGCCAGGACCCCGCGCCACGTGATGAGCTACGGCATGAGCCCGCAGGCCGACGTGCGCGCCGAGAACGTGGTGCAGGAAGGATCGCGCATGCGCTTCACCCTGCGCCTGCCGCAGGGCACCAGCCAGGAAGTGGTGCTGGCGCTGCCGGGCAGGCACAACGTACTCAACGCGCTGGCCGCCGCCGCGGTGGGCTGGCAGCTGGGCGTGGCGCCGGACGCCATCGCGCGCGCGCTGGAAGGCTTCGCCGGTGTCGGCCGCCGCTTCAATGACCTGGGCGAAGTGACCACCGCCAGCGGTGCCAAGGTGCGCATCATCGACGACTACGGCCATCACCCGAGCGAGCTGGAGGCGGTGTTCGCCGCCGCCCGCGGCGGCTGGGCTGACAAGCGCCTGGTGGTGGCCTTCCAGCCGCACCGCTACAGCCGCACCCGTGACCAGTTCGACAAGTTTGCCGCGGTGCTGTCCAGCGTCGACGCGCTGGTGCTGAGCGAGGTCTATCCGGCCGGTGAGGAACCCATTGCCGGTGCCGACTCGCATGCGCTGGCCCGCGCCATCCGCGCGCGTGGCCGCAGCGAGCCGGTGGTGGTGGGCAAGGCCGCCGAGCTGGCCAGCGTGCTGCCGGACGTGCTGCAGGACGGTGACCTGCTGCTGATGATGGGGGCCGGCGATATCGGTGCCGTGGCCGCCCATATCGCGGTGGAAGGCTTCCAGGGGGAGGGCCAGGCGTGAGCGCGCTGACTTTCCCGCCGCTGCGCGTGACCGACCCGGCCGTGTTCGGCCGCGTCGCCGTGCTGCTCGGCGGCAGTTCCAGCGAACGCGAGGTGTCGCTGGATTCGGGCCGCAACGTGCTCGAAGCCCTGCAGTCGCGCGGCGTCGATGCGTTCGCCGTCGATGGCATTCCGGCGCTGGCCAGCGCGCTCGCCGCCGGTGGCATCGACCGCGTGTTCAACATCCTGCATGGCCACAACGGTGGCGGTGAGGACGGCATCGTGCAGGGCCTGATGGACGCCTTCGGCGTGCCGTACACCGGCTCGGACGTGCTGGGTTCGGCGCTGAGCATGGACAAGATCCGCACCAAGCAGGTGTGGCTGTCGCTGGGCCTGCCAACGCCGCAGTACCGGAAGGTCGACGCGTCCACGGTGCATGCACTGGCGGCAGAGCTGGGCCTGCCGGTGGTGGTGAAGCCGGCCAACGAAGGCTCCAGCGTGGGCATCAGCCGGGTCACCGACGAGGCCGGCCTGGACGAGGCCGTGGCCCTGGCCGCGCGCTACGACGGCCAGTTGCTGATGGAACAGATGGTGGTGGGCGATGAGCTGACCGTGGCCATCCTTGGCGACGTTGCCCTGCCGTCGATCCGCATCGTGCCCAAGGGCCAGTGGTACGACTACAACGCCAAGTACATCGCCGAGGACACCCAGTACCTGTGCCCGGGCCTGGACGGTAGCGACGAAGACGAGATCCGCCGCATCGCGCTGGCCGCATTCCGCGCCGCCGGCTGCCGTGGCTGGGGCCGCGTGGACGTGATGCGTGACCGCGCCAGCGGCCGTTTCTTCCTGCTGGAAGTGAACACCGCGCCGGGCATGACCAGCCATTCGCTGGTACCCAAGGCGGCCCGCCAGGCCGGCATCGGTTTCGAGGAACTGGTGTGGCGCGTGCTGGAACAGACCCTGGGGGCCACGCACGCATGAACGCGCTGCTGCGCATCTTCGTCTGGCTGTTGGCACTGTCGGTGGTTGCACTGCCGGTGGTGGCCGTGGTCAATGGCTGGGTCGGCGCCGAGCGCTGGCCGCTGGCGAAGCTGCGCGTGCATGGCGAGTTCAAGCGGGTACCGGCCGAGCAGCTGCAGCAGGTGCTGCTGCCGTACGCGCGCGCCGGGTTCTTCGCGGTCAAGCTGCAGGATGCGCAGGACGCGCTGGAAAAGCTGCCGTGGGTGGAAAGCGCGCAGGTACGCAAGCAGTGGCCGGATGTGCTGGAAGTGACCCTGGTCGAGCACAAGCCGTTCGCACGCTGGGGCAACGACCGCCTGGTCTCCGAGCAGGGCAAGCTGTTCCCCACGCCGAAGAAACTGTCCGACCTGGAACTGCCGGAGCTGGATGGCCCGGACAGCCAGACCCAGGAAGTGATGAAGCTGTACAGCGACTCGCGTGCCTTGTTCGCACCGGCCGGCGTCGACGTGCGCCGGGTGACGATGGATGCTCGCGGCAGCTGGTCGCTGGTGCTGAGCAACGGCACCGAAGTGGTGGTCGGCCGTGACGACGCGCGCTCGCGCATGCAGCGCTTCGTCAAGGTGCTGCCGCAGCTCAACCGCCAGGACGCGCCGATCGAGCGCGCCGACCTCCGTTACACCAATGGTTTCACGCTGAGCTGGGGTACCCCGGCCACGCCGGCGAAAACGCCGGCGACCCCGGCCAGAAGCACGCAGGAAAGGACATGAATCGCAAGGGTGACAAATCGCTGATCGTTGGCCTGGACATCGGCACCTCCAAGGTGGTGGCGCTGGTGGGCGAGTATTCGCCGGGCAACCCGATCGAAGTGATCGGCATCGGCTCGCACGAATCGCGCGGGCTGAAGCGTGGCGTGGTGGTGGACATCGAATCGACCGTGCAGTCGATCCAGCGTGCGGTGGAAGAAGCCGAGCTGATGGCCGGCTGCGAGATCCGTTCGGTGTACGCCTCGATCTCCGGCAACCACGTGCAGTGCAAGAACTCGCCGGGCATCGTGCCGATCCGCGACGGTGAAGTGACCTGGGGCGACCTGGATCGCGTGCTCGACGCAGCCAAGGCGGTGGCGATCCCGGCCGACCAGAAGATCCTGCACGCGATTCCGCGCGAGTACGTGCTGGACGATTCGCAGGAGGGCATCCGCAACCCGGTCGGCATGACCGGCGTGCGCCTGGAGGTACATGCGCACCTGGTGGTGTGCGCGCAGTCGGCGGCGGCCAACATCAGCAAGTGCGTGCAGCGCTGCGGCCTGCAGGTGGACGACCTGGTGCTGTCCTCGCTGGCCTCCAGCGTGGCGGTGCTGACCGCCGACGAGCGCGAGCTGGGCGTGGTGCTGGTCGACATGGGCGCCGGTACCACCGACATCGCGGTGTTCGTGCAGGGCGCGATCTGCCACACCGCCTCGCTGCCGATCGCCGGCGACCACGTGACCAACGACATCGCGCACATGCTGCGCACGCCGACCCCGGAAGCCGAGCAGATCAAGGTGCGCTATGCCTGCGCCCTGGCCCAACTGGCCACGGCCGAGGAGAGCATCCAGGTGCCGTCGGTCGGCGACCGGCCGCCGCGCCGCATGCCGCGCCACTCGCTGGCGCAGGCCGTGCAGGGCCGCTACGAGGAGATCTTCGAGATGGTGCAGGCCGAACTGCGCCGCTCCGGCTTCGAGGAACTGGTGCGCGCCGGCATGGTGCTGACCGGTGGCGCGTCGAAGATGGAGGGCGTGGTCGAACTGGCCGAGGAAATGCTGCAGATGCCGGTGCGCGTGGGCATACCGCAGCACGTCACCGGCCTGGGCGAAGTGGTCGGCAACCCGGTGCACGCCACCGGCGTGGGCCTGCTGCTGATGGGCAGCCAGATCGAGCACCCGCGGCGGCCGTCGCTGCCGACCGGGCGCGCTGGAAGCATGTTCAAGAAACTCAAGACCTGGTTCCGCGGCGAGTTCTGACGCGGAACCCGTAACTCCGGGCCCAGCCCGGCGCAACACCCGCAGTACCCGCATCACAACGCAACAACGCACTACACAACCCACACAGCCGCAACGGCAACATGACACGCGAAGGCAGGAGGCCCGACCGTCCATGCCACCGACAAGCGGATACAACGAGGACACGGACATGGCGCATTTTGAACTGATCGAAAAGATGGCACCCAATGCGGTGATCAAGGTGGTTGGCGTGGGCGGCGGCGGCGGCAATGCCGTGGCGCACATGGTCAACTCGGCGGTGGACGGCGTGGAGTTCATCACCGCCAACACCGACTCGCAGGCCATCAAGAATTGTGGTGCCAAGCTGCAGCTGCAGCTGGGTACCAACGTGACCAAGGGCCTGGGCGCAGGCGCGAACCCGGAAGTCGGCCGCCAGGCCGCGCTGGAAGACCGTGAGCGCATCATGGACGCGCTGCAGGGCGCGGACATGGTGTTCATCACCGCCGGCATGGGCGGCGGCACCGGCACCGGCGCTGCGCCGGTGGTGGCGCAGCTGGCCAAGGAAATGGGCATCCTGACCGTGGCCGTGGTCACCAAGCCGTTCCCGTTCGAAGGCCGTCGCCGCATGCAGGTGGCGCTGAAGGGCATCGAGGAACTGAGCCAGCACTGCGACTCGCTGATCACGATCCCGAACGAGAAGCTGATCACCGTGCTGGGTCGCAACGCGACCATGATCCAGGCCTTCCGCGCCGCCAACGACGTGCTGCAGGGCGCCGTGCAGGGCATCGCCGACCTGATCGTGCGTCCGGGCCTGATCAACGTCGACTTCGCCGACGTGCGCACCGTCATGTCCGAAATGGGCCTGGCGATGATGGGTACCGGCACCGCACGGGGCGATGACCGCGCCCAGGCCGCTGCCGAATCGGCGATCCAGAACCCGCTGCTGGACGATGTGAACCTGGCCGGTGCCAACGGCATCCTGGTCAACATCACCGCCGGCGCCGACTTCACCATGGCCGAGTTCGACGAGATCGGCCGCACCATCGACGGTTTCGCTTCGGAAGACGCCACCGTCGTGGTCGGCACCGTGCTGGACCCGGACATGCAGGACGAAGTGCGCGTGACCGTGGTGGCCACTGGCCTGAACCGCGTCTCGGCCAGCAAGACCCAGCGTCCGGGCGAGCGTGCACCGATCAAGCTGGTCCGCAACGCCACCACCGGCCAGCCGGAGTTCGGCGAGTTCGACAACGGCGGCGACGCCGTGTCCAAGGCCGTGGGCGGCATGGGCCTGGGCCTGCGTCGCGCCAGCAGCGATACCGCGGCGGCGTCGGCCCCGGCGGCTTCGGCCCCGGCAGCGGCGGAACTGCCGAACGACTACCTGGACATCCCGGCCTTCCTGCGCCGCCAGGCGGACTAAGCGGGGCGGCCCGGGGTTGTCCTCCCCGGGTTGCGCCACCATGTCCTGAAAATGCGGGCGCCGGGCCAGGATGGGCCCGGCCGCCCTGCTTCACGGGCTTTCCCAGCTGCGTGCCGGTGTGTCCTGCCGGTGGCTGTCACTGGCGTTTCAGCCAGGGTAGGGGAGTGCGCGTGTTAATCTAATGTGTCACTTCCGGTCCATCCCCATGATCCAGCAACGCACCCTCAAGAACACGATCCGCGCCACCGGCGTTGGCCTGCATAGTGGTGACAAGGTCTACATGACCCTGCGCCCGGCACCGGTCAACCATGGCATCGTGTTCCGCCGCGTGGACCTGGACCCGGTGGTGGAAGTGCCGGCCAAGGCCGAACTGGTCACCGAAGTGACCCTGTGCACCGGCCTGACCTGCAACGACGCCAAGATCCAGACCGTCGAACACCTGATGTCGGCGCTGGCCGGCCTGGGTGTGGACAACATCATCGTCGAGCTGTCCTCGGCCGAGCTGCCGATCATGGACGGTTCGGCCGGCCCGTTCGTGTTCCTGCTGCAGTCGGCAGGCATCGTGGAACAGGATGCGCCCAAGCGCTTCATCCGCGTGCTGAAGACCGTGGAAGTGACCGAGGGCGACAAGGTGGCCCGCTTCACTCCGTACGAGGGTTACAAGCTGGGTTTCACCATCCAGTTCAATCACCCGATGATTCCGGCCAAGCAGTCGCGCCAGGAAATCGAGTTCTCGACGCTGGCCTACACCAAGGAAATCTCCCGCGCGCGCACCTTTGGTTTCATGCGCGACCTGGAGTACATGCGCGAGCGCAACCTGGGCCTGGGCGGTTCGATGGACAACGCCATCGTGCTGGACGAGTTCCGCGTGCTCAACGAAGACGGCTTGCGCTACGCCGACGAATTCGTGCGCCACAAGATCCTTGACGCCATCGGCGACCTCTATCTGGCCGGTGGCCAGGTGCTGGGCGCCTACGAGGGCTTCAAGTCCGGCCACGCGCTCAACAACAAGCTGGTGCGGGCCCTGATGGCCGACGCCAGTGCCTGGGAATGGGTCAGCTTCGACTCGCCGGCCACCCCGGATCCGGTGGAATACGCCACCCCAGCATACGCCTGATTCCGTAGACTATTGAATTTAAAGATAAAAACGCCGCCTTCCTGGGCGGCGTTCTTGTTTCCGGCGTTGGCGACGCATTCAGCGTGCTTGAAAGACGTCAAGGCTGGTTCAAGGTCACGGTTTTGTGAACCTGTTGGATCAGAAGCCTGAATTTAACGCAGTTTTAACAACAATCTAACGACAGGCCCCCGGATGGCCGCTAGGATGCGACCCGGCCCCCGAAATGTTTCACGCCGTGGTGACACGCGCGACGGGGAGCGGAGCCGGATGCTCCGTTGCCATCAGGACCGTTTCTTCGGCTTCGAGGGAACGTCCTGCAGGCAAGCCAAGGCGTCGCGTAGCCCTTTGTGCGTGGCGGCTGAAACTGCGTGGGGTCCATTCCGGTTGTCGAGCGCTGGGGAGCGCGTGGGAGTGGGAGACGCAGTCTTGATGGTCACCCTGGTGGCCTTCAGCCCGATGGAACGGGCCGCGTCGAGCAGCTGGGCTTCGGCAAGCCGCAACTTGGCATGCCAGACCGGGGACTCGACGAGAAAAACGAGGTGTTCCCCGTCCACATTGGCCAGCCGGCAACGGCTGCGCAGAGGTGGCGGCAACTGGGGGCGCAACTGACGGTCCAGCGCGTCGAGCCACAGGGCACGCCGCAGCGGGTTCCCGCTTTTGTCCGCCATTACCGCATCCAGCGCCGGTTTCGGTGCCGACGCGGGGCGAACGCTGGATTTCGGCTCAGACATGAAAACTCACTGATGGCATTCAAAAAGATCGTAATCAAAACGCGTGAAGGACAGGCCAAATCGTCGCCGATCACGCGTTTGCGGTTCTATTTCGAGGACCGCCCCCGCGCCCTGCTGGGCAGCGTGCTCGGGTTAGGCTGCATTATCGGCCTTGCTGGCGGCATTGGCGCCAGCGCGCTGAATGATTCCCGGCTGCAGGCCAAGGTCGAGCGCCAGGATGCGGAGCTGGCCAAGGTCAAGCGCGATGCGCAGACCCAGGTCAATGCGCTGGCGGCTCGCCTCGGCGAGCTGCAGGCCCAGGCGACCCGCCTCAACGCCCTCGGCGAACGGCTGACCCAGATGGGCAAGCTGGAGGACGGCGAGTTCGACTTCAACGAGACCCCCGGCCTCGGTGACGGTGACGCAGGCGGCCCGACCAGCGACATCCCGGTCAAGGACGTCAACGCCGACTTACAGGTGCTGGAGCAGCGCTTCGCTGCTTCAGGCCGCCAGCTGTCGGTGATGGAATCGCTGATGTTCGACCACCAGCTGCAGCAGAACGCCGTGCCGTCGCGCATGCCGATCCGCAACAGCTACGTGACCTCCGGCTTCGGCACCCGTGCCGACCCGTTCGGCCGCGGCGCCGCCACCCACAAGGGCATGGACTTCCACGCAAAGGTCGGTGACCCGGTGATGGCCGTGGCCGAGGGCGTGGTCAGCTTCGCCGGCGTGAAGGGCGGCTACGGAAATGTCGTCGATGTCGACCATGGCAATGGCTATGTCACCCGCTACGCGCACAATTCGCGCCTGGTGGTGAAGGCCGGCGACCTGGTCCGTGCCGGCCAGGAAGTGGCCAAGGCCGGTTCCACCGGCCGTTCGACCGGTGCCCACGTGCACTTCGAGGTGTGGGAGAACGGCAACGTGGTCAACCCGCGCAAGTTCCTCGGCGACGGCGGCAACACGCCGGTCGGCCGCGTCAGCCGCGGCTGATCCCAGGCCTGGGGTCAGAGCCCATTCGCCATGGCGAATGGGATCCGACCCCATCGCCAAAGGGTTGAAACCCCTTGGGGCCGTCCCAAGCTACAATGGGTGTTGCCATCGACAGGGCGCCAGGCGCCCTGTTTCGTTTGCGGCGGACGGATCCCCAGGGGGAGGCCGGGCGTCGTGTCCATCCAACCCGGTTCCTTCAATGATCAACAGCCTGCTTACCCGCGTATTTGGCAGTCGTAACGAACGACAGCTGCGCCAGCTCAACCGCATCGTCGCCAAGATCAATGCGCTGGAGCCGGAGATCGAGAAGCTGTCCGACGAGCAGCTTCAGGCCAAGACGCCGGAGTTCAAGCAGCGCATTGCTGGCGGTGAAGCCCTGGACAAGGTGCTGCCGGAAGCGTTCGCGGTCTGCCGCGAAGCCGGTCGCCGCGTGCTGGGCATGCGCCACTACGACGTGCAGCTGATCGGCGGCATGGTGCTTCATCTGGGCAAGATCGCAGAAATGCGCACCGGTGAAGGCAAGACCCTGGTGGCGACCCTGCCGGTGTACCTCAACGCGCTGGAAGGCAAGGGCGTGCACGTGGTCACCGTGAACGACTACCTGGCCCGCCGCGACGCCGCGCAGATGGGCAAGCTGTACAACTGGCTGGGCCTGAGCGTGGGCGTGGTGTACCCGGGCATGCCGCACAGCGACAAGCGCGAAGCCTACGCCGCGGACATCACCTACGGCACCAACAACGAATTCGGTTTCGACTACCTGCGCGACAACATGGCGCTGTCCAAGGCCGACCGCTACCAGCGCGGCCTGCACTACGCCATCGTCGACGAAGTCGACTCCATCCTGATCGACGAAGCGCGCACCCCGCTGATCATCTCCGGTCCGGCCGATGATTCCCCGGAGCTGTACATCCGCGTCAACCGTGTCGTGCCGCACCTGGTCAAGCAGGAAGCGGAAGACGGCGAAGGCGATTTCTGGGTCGACGAGAAGGGCAAGCAGGTGCACCTGTCCGAAGCGGGCATGGAGCACGCCGAGCAGCTGCTGGTCGAGGCCGGCATCCTCGATGGCGAGACCGAAGGCCTGTACGCGGCGCAGAACCTGACCGTGGTGCACCACCTCAACGCCGCCCTGCGCGCGCACGCGATCTACCAGCGTGACGTGGACTACATCGTGCGCGATGGCGAAGTGGTCATCGTCGACGAATTCACCGGCCGTACCCTGGCGGGCCGCCGCTGGTCCGATGGCCTGCACCAGGCGGTGGAAGCGAAGGAAGGCGTGCCGGTGCAGCGCGAGAACCAGACGCTGGCGAGCATCACCTTCCAGAACCTGTTCCGCATGTACAAGAAGCTGTCCGGCATGACCGGTACGGCCGATACCGAAGCGTTCGAGTTCCAGAGCATCTATGGCCTGGAAGTGGTGGTGATCCCGACCAACCGCCCGACCATCCGCAAGGACAGCCCGGACCAGGTGTTCCTCAACCGCAAGGGCAAGTTCAATGCGGTACTGGCCGACATCGAAGAGTGCGCCAAGCGCGGCCAGCCGGTGCTGGTGGGTACCACCTCGATCGAAACCTCGGAAATGCTGTCCGAGCACCTGAGCAAGGCCGGCGTGAAGCACGAAGTGCTCAACGCCAAGCAGCATGACCGCGAAGCGACCATCGTCGCCAACGCGGGCCGCCCGGCGGCGGTGACCATCGCCACCAACATGGCCGGTCGTGGTACCGACATCGTGCTGGGCGGCTCGCTGGAAGCCGAGATCCACGCTCTGGGCGAGGACGCAACCGACGAGCAGAAGGCGGCGGTCAAGGCCGAATGGCAGAAGCGCCACGATGCAGTGAAGGCCGCTGGCGGCCTGCATATCGTCGGCACCGAGCGCCACGAGTCGCGTCGTATCGACAACCAGCTGCGCGGCCGTTCGGGCCGCCAGGGTGACCCGGGTTCGTCCCGCTTCTACCTGTCGCTGGAAGACAACCTGATGCGCATCTTCGCCTCCGACTGGGTGCAGAAGGCCATGCGCATGATGGGCATGAAGGAAGACGACGTCATCGAGGACCGCCTGGTCAGCCGCCAGATCGAAAAGGCGCAGCGCAAGGTCGAGGCCCACAACTTCGACATCCGCAAGAACCTGCTGGACTTCGACGACGTCAACAACGATCAGCGCAAGGTGATCTACGCCCAGCGCGACGAGCTGCTGGACGCCGAATCGGTGAAGGACAACGTCGACGGCATCCGTGACGACGTGATCTTCGACATCGTTGCGCGCTTCGTGCCGCCGAACTCGATCGACGAGCAGTGGGACCTGCGTGGCCTGGAAGCGACCCTGGAGTCGGACTTCGGCCTGCAGATGTCGCTGACCGACCTGGTCAAGCAGCATGAGGAACTGGACGCCGAGGCCATCGCCAGCAAGGTCCAGGAGCGCGTCAACCAGCACTTCGCCGAGAAGGAAGCCAGCCTGGGCGAAGAGACCATGCGCGCGCTGGAGAAGCACGTGATGCTGACCGTGCTGGACCAGAGCTGGAAGGAGCACCTGGCGCGCATGGATTACCTGCGCCAGGGCATCTACCTGCGTGGTTACGCGCAGAAACAGCCCAAGCAGGAATACAAGAAGGAAGCCTTCGAGCTGTTCTCGGACATGCTGGAGAACGTCAAGCGCGAAGTGGTGACCCTGCTGGCCCGCGTGCGTATCCGCAGCGACGAGGAAGTGCAGGCCCTGGAGGCCGCCGAGCGGCAGCAGGCGCAGGCTCGCCTGAGCCAGTCGCAGTTCCAGCACCAGGATGCGGGCGGCTACAGTGCCGACGAGGAAGCTGCGCAGGTGCAGGCTGCCCAGCAGGGCGTCGCGCAGATGCAGCGCGACGAGCCGAAGATCGGCCGCAACGATCCGTGCCCGTGCGGCAGTGGCAAGAAGTACAAGCACTGCCACGGCCAGCTGAGCTGATCCCGAAGAGCCCCGCGAAAGCGGGGCTTTTCGTTTGTTGCGGGGGGAGTTGCACAGGATCCGTGATTGCGCCGGCCGCACTGTTCTGGGCATGCTTCCCCCATGCCTTCCCCCACCCGATCGATCCACGTCGTGGCCGCCGTCATCACCGACGCCCGTGGCCGCGTGCTGCTCAACCGCCGTACCGAGAACCGCGACATGGCCGGCCTGTGGGAGTTCCCCGGCGGCAAGCGCGAATCCGGCGAGACCTCCGAACAGGCGCTGGCGCGTGAACTGCGCGAAGAGCTGGGCATCGAGGCCGATGTCGGGCCCTGGCTGATGGACGTGCCGCAGCGCTATCCGGACAAGCACCTGACCCTGGAAGTGCGCCATGTGCGCAGCTGGAAGGGCACCCCGCGCGGCCGCGAAGGCCAGGCGATCACCTGGGTGGCGCAGGACAAGCTGGGCCGCTATTCGATGCCGCCGGCCGACCTGCCGGTGGTGGCCGCACTGCGCCAACCGGACCGCTACCTGATCACGCCGGCGCCGGCTGACGATGCCAGCGGCGTGCAGCACTGGCATGACTGCCTGCAGCGCGCGGTCGCGGCGGGCCAGCAGCGCATCCAGCTGCGCCTGCCACCGGAACACCCGCAACGGCAGGCAATGATCGAACAGGCCGTGCGCGCGCATCGTCGCGGCGTGCAATGGCTGATCAACCGCGATGTCGCGCTGGCACGCGCACTGGGCGTGGGTGTGCACCTGGGCAGCGAGCAGCTGCAGGACCTGCAGGAACGGCCCTTGCCGGAAGGGCAGCTTGTCGCCGCGTCCTGCCACGACCTGGAGCAGCTGCAGGCGGCGCAGCGGCTGGGCTGCGACTTCGTGGTGCTCGGCCCGGTGCAGGCCACGGCCAGCCACCCCGGGGCAGTGCCGCTGGGCTGGGAGGCCTTCGCCGCGCTGCGCGCGCAGGTGTCGCTGCCGATCTACGCGTTGGGTGGGATGGTCGCCGGCCATATCGCCGAAGCCCGTCGCCACGGTGGGCAGGGTATCGCTGCGATTGGCGGGTTGTGGCCGGCGTAAAGCCGCGTCGGTCGCCGGGCATCGCCCGGTGCTGGCGTGGAAGGGAGGCAGTAGATCCACGCCATGCGTGGATGGATGCCTGCGATCACAACGTGATCCAGAAACACCCGTACTGCCGCCGTAATCCCACCACCGTCGAGGCACGCGCCACGCTGCCTGGCAGGGTCTGCTCCAGACGCAGTCCGACCGGATGGCGAACATCCGTCGGCTCAGGGGCGGATCCCTGCGCAGCAGGGCCCTGACCCTCGTCAGTCACTGCGTCCTGGCCCTGTCCTGGATACACCGGTACCACGTCTACCAGCGGCCGCCGCACCAGCGATTCCAGTTGACCGAGGATGCGCTGCGCACCGGTATCGGAGACCGCGCCCCACAGGTACAGCGACGACAACCGGTTCACATCGTTGCTGAGGATGCCGATGCGCAGCGCGTCCACCAGCTCGCTAAGGCGCCGTGGGCAGCGCGCGCCCAGGGTGTCTCGCCGCAGGGTGCTGCCGGTGGGCGCGGGCGGTGGCAATCGTGATCGGGCGCCGACGCTGTCGCAGGGCCGGTCGGTATACACGCTCTGGCCCTGCGCATCGGTGCAGCGGTTCAAGCGCGTGGACTGCGCATGGACAACGCTCGATGCCGAGCACAATGACAGCAGCAACAGCAGGAAGGAAAGCCGGTTCATCGACGCAGGGTAGCGCCGATCGCGGTGGCATGGCGTGCTTTCAGCCGTGCAGCAGCTTCAGCACCGACGTGGTCGGCTTGGCCAGGTTCAGGGTGTAGAAGTGCAGGCCCGGCGCGCCGCCCTCGACCAGGCGCTGGCACAGCCTGGCGACCACTTCGGTACCGAACGCCCGCACCGATTCGGCGTCATCGCCATAGGCCTGCATCTTGCGGCTGATCCAGCGCGGGATCTCCGCACCGCACTGCTCGGAGAAACGGCGCAGCTGGCTGAAGTTGGCGATCGGCATGATGCCGGGCGTGATCGGTACCTGTACGCCGAGCCGGCGCACGGCATCGACGAAGTGGAAGTACGCATCCGGGTTGTAGAAATACTGGGTGATCGCCGCGTCGGCGCCGGCATCGATCTTGGCCTTGAAGTGCTTCAGGTCGGCCAATGCATCGGAGGCCTGTGGGTGGGTCTCCGGGTAGGCACCTACCTCGATGCGGAACGCATCGCCGTGTTCGGCGCGGATGAATTCGATCAGCTCGGCGGCATAGCGCATGTCGCCGGGGAAGCCCATGCCGGAGGGCAGGTCGCCGCGCAGCGCGACCAGGCGATGGCAGCCGATGGCGCGGTACAGCTTGAGCAGTTCGCGGATTTCCTGGCGGGTGCCGCCGACACACGACAGATGCGGTGCGGCCTCGAAGCCATGGTGCTGGTTGAGATGGCGCACGGTCTCGGAGGTATAGCTCAGCGTCGAGCCACCAGCGCCGAAGGTACAGGACACGTACTCGGGGCCGTAGTCCTTCAGCTTGGCTGCGGCGCGATCCAGCTGGCTGCGCTGTTCATCGGTCTTGGGCGGATAGAACTCGAAGCTGATGGCAGTCATGGCACGGGCGGCGGCGGCGGGTGTGGATCAGTATATCGCTTCATCAAGATGGATGTGCGATTGCGGTGTGAGGGCGGGCCATCCGTGGCGCGCGACCGTTCGCCCTGCTGACCGGCCGTTGCTCCGGAATCGTAACCGGGGGCGCTGGACCGGCAGCACGCTGTTCCCATCCCGGCACCACCCACCCGATGAAGGAGCAGACGATGAAGATCTTCCTGGCATTTTGGTACGCGATGAAAGCCCTGGCCCGGCTGGCGATGATCGGCATGGCGATGGCCGTGTTCGGTTCCGGCTCGGCGCATGCCGCCACTGACTCGACCGCCGGCAAGGTGCAGGTCGAGGTGGTCGGCAAGGGGCGCCCGCTGTTGATGATTCCCGGCCTCAACAGCAGCGCGGAGGTCTGGCGCGAGACCTGCCGCGCGTTGCAGGACGTGCAGTGCCACCTGGTGCAGTTGCCGGGGTTTGCCGGCGCCGCGCCGGCAGACCCGCAGCCGGCGGATTTCCTTTCGGCCATGCGCAACCAGCTGCTGGCCTATGTGCACGACCAGAAGCTGGACCATCCGGCGGTGATCGGCCACAGCCTGGGCGGCGTGCTGACGCTGCAGATGGCGGTAAAGGAACCGGACGCACTGGGGCCGCTGGTCATCGTCGATTCGTTGCCGTTCTATGCAGGCATGCAGAACCCGCAGGCGACCGCACAGAGCGTGCAGCCGATGGCCGAAAAGATGCGCACTGCGATGCTGGCTGCAGACCCGGCCAGCTACCAGGCGCAGGCTGAAGCGGCGCTGGCCCCGCTGACCAGCAGCACCGCGCGCCTGCCCGAACTGAGGCGCTGGGGCCATGACAGCGATCGCGCCACCACCGCCGATGCAATGTACTCGATGCTGGTGACCGACCTGCGCAGCGAGGTGGCCGGCATCCACTCGCCTACGCTGGTCCTGGGCGCCTGGGCGTCCTACCAGGCACTCGGTGCGACCGAATCATCGGCGCGTGCGATCTTCCAGTCGCAGTACGCCGCGCTGCCCGGCGTGCGCATCGAACTGAGCGCGACCGGCCACCACTTCCTGATGTGGGATGATCCGCAGTGGCTGCGTGGGCAGGTGCAGGCGTTCCTCGACAGCCACCGCTGATCCTTCCGACCGTTCCGGCCATGGCCATGCCCGATTCGACTTCCGCACTGCGCTTCTGGTTGATCAACACCCTCGGCTGGGCGCTGTTCTGCGTGATCAGCCTGGCCATGACCGGCGCGTTCGGTGGCGCCAGCAGCAGTGGAAGTACGCTCATCAGCGTCGGCCTCGGCGTGCTGCTGTATGGCATCAGCGGCAGCCTGCGCGCGCTGGCCTTGCGGCGCCACTGGTGGCGGCTGGACCTGGGCGCGCTGGTGCTGCGGCTGGCGCTGGCGGTGCTGCTGGGTGCAGCACTGGCGCAACTGCTGCTGACGGCGGTGCTGCAGCCGGCGCTGGCGCTGGGGTGGGTGGATTTTGGCGGCCGATCGGGTGATTTCCGCCCGGTCGCACGCCTGCTCTACTGGCTCAACACCGTGCTGATGCTGGGGCTATGGACCGCGATGTGGGCCGGCCTGCACGGCATGCGCAGCGCGCGCCAGGCCGAATTGGCCCGTCTGCGCGCCGAAGCCGAACGCAGTGCGCTGGAACGTGATGCGCTGCGTGCGCGGCTCAACCCGCATTTCATGTTCAATGCGTTGAACAATCTGCGCGCGCTGATCCTGGAGGATCCGGAAGGTGCGCGCGACATGGTCACGCGGCTGTCGCGCACGCTGCGCCAGGCGCTGGCGCACAACCGCAGTGAGCAGGTCACGTTGGCCGAGGAACTGGCAGTGGTGGACGACTACCTGGCCATCGAGGCGATCCACTTCGAGCAGCGCCTGCAGGTGCTGCGGCATATCGATGCGGGCGCGACGCAGGCGCTGCTGCCGGCAATGGCGCTGCAGCTGCTGGTCGAGAACGCGATCAAGCACGGCATCGCCAGTCGCCCGGGCGGTGGCGAGGTGCGGATCCATGCCTCGCTGGCCAATGATGTGCTGCGGTTGCAGGTGGACAATCCACGTGCAACCGGCAGCGAACCCACCCATGGCCATGGCGTCGGCCTGGCCTACCTGCGTGCGCAGCTGGGCACGCGTGGCCGATTCGTGCTGCAGCCGGTCGGCGACCGCATGCAGGCCCTGCTGGAGATTGCGCAATGAGTGGCGTGCTGCGCGTGTTGATCGTTGATGATGCGCGGCTGGCGCGGCAGGAGCTGCGTACGCTGTTGTCAGCGCTGCCCTGGGTGCAGTGCGTGGGCGAGGCCGATGATGTGCCCGCCGCACGCGCGGCGATCGCCGCACTGGCGCCGGACCTGGTGCTGCTGGATGTGCAGATGCCCTCCGGCAGCGGCTTCGATGTGCTGGACGGCCTGGAGGCGGTGCCGGCGGTGGTATTCGTTACCGCCTATGACACCTACGCGGTACGCGCATTCCAGGCCAATGCGCTGGACTATCTGGTGAAGCCGGTGGAGGCGCCGCGCCTGCTGGAAGCATTGGAGCGGGCGCGCGAGCGCGACGTGGTGGCGAGCGGGGCGTCGGAACTGCGAAACACGCTGGGCGCACAGGACCAGGTGTTCGTGCGCGAGGGTGAACGCTGCTGGTTCGTGGCGGTCTCCGAGATTCGCCGGCTGGTGGTGGATGGCAACTACACGCGCCTGTGGTTCCGCGACCAGAACGCCCTGTTGACCCGCAGCCTGAGCGCGCTGGAAGCACGCCTGCCGCAGGATCTATTCTTCCGCGCCAACCGCAACACACTGGTCAACCTGCGCCGTATCCGTGGGGTGTCGCCCAGCATCGGCGACGGCTACGATCTGACGCTGGATGATGGCAGCGAGGTGGAAGTGTCGCGACGGCAGGCGCGGGAGCTGCGCGAGCGGATGGCGTTGTAGGCGCTACCAGCGGTTACCCTGTGCAGCGGATTCCCTGATCACGCCGTGCCATGTCCATCGTTCTCACCGATTTCGCCCGTCCCCGCCTGTTCCCGCGCGTACCGCGTGGCAACACGATCCAGGACTGCACTGCCGAACAGTTCGAAGCGCACCTCAACGCGCACGCGCCGATGAAGGTACTGGACGGCTATGCGCCGTTCTGCAAACTGTTCGTCTACGAGAACTGGACCAGCACGCGCTGCCTGACCGTGCCGATCACCGAGGCCAACCGCCATCTGCTGCGCAGTGGTTACGAGGCACGCAATCGCGACGAACTGCCGGTGCTGGTGCGCTGGTTCGAGGGCGTGGAGTCGCCGCGTGCGAACTATCTGGTGGTGATCCTGTACAGCGCCGAGCAGCTGGCGAAGGAAGGCTCGCCGATCGAGGCCGACTGGGGCATCGTCGGCTGTATCTATACCGCCGAGCCGGAAGAGGTGCCGATGGCGCCGATCACGATGATGCGCAATGCGCTGGGCGTGGAAGAGGGCGGTTCCGGCGTGCCGTTGGACCGCGAGGCCTACCGGCGTTCTGTCGAGTTCTGGGAGAGCAACGCGAACTGGCGGCCGTGAGCGATATTGGTCATCCACGCATCGCGTGAGTGTACGGACCGCAGTAGAGCCACGCCATGCTTGGCTGCCTGGCCTTCAGGCAGCTTTCCATTCCCACCACGGGTAGTGGTACTCGCGGTCGATGGCCTGCCAATGCTGGCCGCAGTGCATGCAGGCAACGTTGTGGCAATCGCCCCAACCATCCTCGGCCTCCTGCAACGCGAGCAGCTGCATCTGCCCTTGTTCGATCAGGCGGCGCGGATCGAAGAACGGGTAGCCGGGATTGAGCGCGCACAGGCAGCCTGCGTGCGCCTGCCAGTGACGCAGCCGTTTCAGGGCCGCCTCCAGATGCGCCTGGTTGCTGATCAGCATGCCGCCGAGGGTGATGCCGTGGCAGCTGCGTTCAATCAGGTCCACATGCGCGGCCAATGCGTCCAGCGACGGTGCACTGAACAGTCGTGCGACGATGCGGGCGGCGTCGGTGATGCGCGTCGCGTCGCGCGACAGCAGGTCCTGCAGCAGCACATCGGCCTGCGCGTCTTCCAGCCTGGGCGGCGGTGCCGCAGACCACGGCCAGCGCATCAGCGTGCCTTGCCGATGGCAGCGTAGTGGCCGGCGGTCAGGCGCAGCAGGTCGGCCGGCGCCAGTTCCACTTCCAGGCCACGGCGGCCGGCGCTGACGTGCAGCGTGGGCAACACCTGCGCGCTGGCATCCAGGAACGTGCGCAGGCGCTTCTTCTGCCCCAGCGGGCTGATGCCGCCGACCAGGTAGCCGGTCGCACGCTGCGCGGCGTCGGCGGCGGCCATCTCGCACTTCTTGCAGCCGGCCGCTTCGGCCAGCGCCTTCAGGTCCAGGTGGCCGGCCACCGGCACGATCGCCACCAGCAGTTCATGTGCTTCAGTGCTGGCCAGCAGGGTCTTGAAGACCTGGGCCGGGTCGAGGCCGAGCTTGTCGACGGCTTCGCCGCCATACGATTCGGCGTGGGCGTCGTGCACATAGCTGCGCACGGTGTGGGCGATCTTCTCGCGCTTGAGCAGGTTGATGGCCGGGGTCATGGACGCATCCTAGCGCGGGGCGGGGGCGTTGCCTTGACCGAGACTCGCGCGTCAACGCAGAACGGGCGCCCGAAGGCGCCCGTCCCGGCTGCGATCGGCTGCATCCAGCATCAGCGCGACATCGACTGCTGCGTCTGCATCTGTTCCTGGGTCTGCCGCTGCGACAGTTCGTTGTCCAGGGCCTGGCTCTGCCGCGTGCTGTCCTGCAGATTGTGGTTCACCGCCTGCGACAGGTCGACGTAGGTGCGATGCATGGCGGGATCGCCGAGCTGGCCTTGCACCGCGAACACGCCCTGGTTGTCCGGCCGCGCCAGCACGGTATCGACCTGGCTCATGCCGGCCAACTTTGACTCGTAAGCCACCTGGCCTGCGGCGTTCTCGAGCTGGCTGCGGTCATTGAACAGCGGCGACAGGCCGCCCTGGCGCCGCTGTTCTTCCAGTGCTTCCAGCTTTTCTACGACCTGCTGGTAACGCGGGTTGTCGGCGTGGCCCGGGGTGGCCATGGTCGGTTCGGCAGCCGGTGCGCGCTGCTGCGTGGCCGCATCCAGTGCGGCCAGGGTAGTGCCGCCAGCCTTGCCGTCTACGGTGAGGTGGTGATCACGCTGGAACTGCTTGACCGCTTCCAGGGTGCCGGGGCCGAAATCGCCATCGGCCACCAGCGGCTTGCCGTCCTTGCCCAGATAGCCCAGGTCGGACAGCTTCTGCTGCATGGCCTGCACCTCATCGCCCTTGCTGCCGTTGACCAGCACGCCGTTGCCCGCAGGCGTGCCCGGTGACCCGTGCGAGGGAGCATGGGTGGGGGTGATGCCGATCTGGACCATGGCCCGGTCGAAGCGCTCATCGCGGCTGGCTACGGCGGCCTGCGACTGGATGCCGTACTTGGTGGCATCGACGAAGTTCTGCACGTCGCCGCGCGTCGGCGGATTGCCGGCCTGGACCGTGCCGCCCTGCAGCTTTTCCGCATTGCCGGCCAGATAGCTGATGAACTGCGGGCCCATGCTGCCGAACTGGTTGTCATAGTCCGCCATGGCCAACTGCAACTCCGGGTTGGCGGCGATGGCATCGGCCGCGGCCGGATTGGTTGCACGCACCTTGGCGATGGCCTGATCGACACGCTCGATGGCGCTGTCCAGCTTGGCGTTGGTGAGCTCGTCCATCCTGGCCTGCGGAATGGCCTGCAACTTGGCGTCGAGCGCCGCCAGCTGCTGGGTGCTCAAGCCGCCCTGCTGGGACAACAGTGCGATGTCACCATCGGTGAAGCCGTTGTCGCGCAGGAAGCGCCTGGCCTGCGGATTGCCGCCGACATCGAACTGCACCAGCCCGAACGAATAGGTGCTTGCGCCTTTCTGTGCGTATGAGAAGTGGTCCAGGTGGCGGGTGTCGCCGCCCAGCTCGGTGTTGAGGAACAGCGTGGACAGCTGTTCGCGCGTAATGGTGGAATCCGTTGCCATGGTCATCGTCCTTCAATGAGAGAAAAGCGCCGGGCGTGCCCGGCGATTGTCAGCCGGCGCAGTGCTGCTGGGTGAAGCCGAGCAGCTGGCGGATAGCCTGGGTGCCGTAAGCAGCCGGCGCCGGTTCGAGGGCGAACTGGCCAACCATCTGGTTGCTGCACAGCTGTACGGTGCGCCTGCCGGCGGAGGTTTCCTGGGTGCAGTTGGCTGCGAGCAGGGCGTTGGCGCCGCCGCCCATGTTCGTGGCGGCCGTGCAGCCCAGCAGGCGGCCTTCCTGGCCGTTCTCACCCAGCAGCGTGTTGAAGTTAGCCAGCTGGCTGTTGGGATCGCGCAGCACCAGCAGGTCCACGCACTGCTGCTGGCCGTCAGGGGCTTCGCATGCATCCTGATCGACCAGGCCGTCACGCGTAGCGGACAGCACCTTGAGGCGATCGGCGTACACCTGCCGCAGGCACTGTGCATCGGTGCACAGGTCGCGGGTGTGCTCCTGCCAGCGCTGCTGTTCGGCGTGCAGCTTGCTCTGCCCTGCTGCATCGAGCGTGGCCTGTGCGGCAGTGACCGCCTTGCCCATGTCCGCATCCAGGCCGGTCAGGGTCGGGTCCTTGCAGACCAGGGTCTGTGCCGGCGACGCTGCATCGGCGCAACCAGCGCTCGTGTCGGCAACCGTGGCGGGCGCGTCGGCGGCCTTGCCTGCGGGGCTGGCCTGTCCGCTGGCCGCAGCCGGAGCCGTAGCGCCGGCGTCGCCGGCAGGTGGGGTGCAGGCGGCCAGCAGGGCCACCCAGCACAGGGTCATCAGGGGCTTCATGGCCCGGTTCAGTCGTTCACGGTTGCGCGGCATGTCCTGTCCTTTGGTGTCTGCGTCCCGGCGCATGGCCTGCCGTTGGCAGCCCACGCGGGCGTAAAGCCTAGCAAGCGGCTTCTGAGTGCTCCGTGACAGGGTGCGCGGATCGGTTGCCGGGTGCCGCAACGCAGAACGGGCGCCCGAAGGCGCCCGTCCTGTCTGCATCCGTTGCCGGGGTCAGAGCCCTTTCATGCGGAAAGGGATCCGACCCCGCGTACGCCGGTAGTGCCGGCCGCTGGCCGGCACCCCACAGGCATCAGTAGCGGTAGTGGTCCGGCTTGAACGGGCCTTCCACCGGCACGCCGATGTAGTCGGCCTGTTCCTGGCTCAGGGTGGTCAGCTTCACGCCGATCTTCTCCAGATGCAGGCGGGCCACTTCTTCGTCCAGCTTCTTCGGCAGCAGGTAGACCTTCTTCTCGTAGCTGTCCTTGTTCGCCCACAGGTCGATCTGTGCCAGGGTCTGGTTGGCGAAGCTGTTGGACATCACGAAGCTCGGGTGGCCGGTGGCGCAGCCCAGGTTCACCAGGCGGCCTTCGGCCAGCAGGAAGATCGCGTTGCCGTTCGGGAAGATGTACTTGTCCACCTGCGGCTTGATGTTGACGTGCTTGATGCCCGGGTAGGACACCAGTGCGTCGACCTGGATCTCGTTGTCGAAGTGGCCGATGTTGCAGACGATGGCCTGGTCCTTCATCGCGCTCAGGTGCTCGATGCGGATGATGTCGCGGTTGCCGGTGGTGGTGACGTACAGGTCGGCACGGCCCAGGGTCGATTCGATGGTGTTGACTTCATAGCCTTCCATCGCCGCCTGCAGGGCGCAGATCGGGTCGATCTCGGTGACGATCACGCGCGCGCCGTAGGCACGCAGCGAGGCCGCGCAGCCCTTGCCGACGTCGCCGTAGCCGCAGACCACGGCCACCTTGCCGGCCAGCATCACGTCCATCGCGCGCTTCAGGCCGTCGGCCAGCGACTCGCGGCAGCCGTACAGGTTGTCGAACTTGCTCTTGGTGACCGAGTCGTTGACGTTGATCGCCGGGATCAGCAGGGTGCCGGCCTGGGCCAGCTGGTACAGGCGGTGCACGCCGGTGGTGGTCTCTTCGGAGACGCCCTTCCAGTCCTTGACCACGCGGCCCCAGTAACCCGGGCGCTCCTTGGCCACGCGCTTGAGCAGGTTCTTGATGACCTGTTCTTCGTGCGAGGCGGACGCGGTGTTGACCCAGTCGCTGCCGTTTTCCAGCTCGTAGCCCTTGTGGATCAGCAGGGTCACGTCACCGCCGTCGTCGACCACCAGTTCCGGGCCGGTCAGGGTGCCGTCGGCCAGGGTGAAGGTCAGCGCGTCCAGGGTGCAGTCCCAGTACTCTTCCAGGGTCTCGCCCTTCCAGGCGAACACCGGGGTGCCGGTGGCGGCGATGGCGGCAGCCGCGTGGTCCTGGGTCGAGAAGATGTTGCACGAGGCCCAGCGCACATCGGCGCCGATGTCCTTCAGGGTCTCGATCAGCACTGCGGTCTGGATGGTCATGTGCAGCGAGCCGGTCACGCGCACGCCCTTCAGCGGCAGCTCGGCCTGGTACTTGCGGCGGATCGACATCAGGCCCGGCATTTCGTGCTCGGCGATGTCCAGTTCCTTGCGGCCCCAGTCGGCCAGCGTGATATCGCGGATCTTGTAATCACCTTCGGTGGAGAAGGTCTTGGCAACAGCGTTCATTCGTGTGCTCCGGTTGTGGGCGAGCGGATGCTCGCATCTAGCCGGGCGCCGTTGTTACAAAGCCACCTTACCGAGCCTGGCCGGGCCTCGTGGGATCCGGTCGCAGCGCCCCTCGGCAGGGGAGAACCCCCATTATATCGCGGCCCCAGCGTGACATCGGCATGACCCAACCATCGGCAGATGGGGCCACGTGCACGGCCTGTTAAGGTCGGAGTTTTCACGCATCACACAGGTGGAACGATGAGCATGCACGCGCGCCGCACACGGCGCTGGACCGGCCTGGTCCTGTCGATGGGGCTGCTGGCGGTGGCCCCGCTGGCCTGGGCGGCCGCCTCGCAGCCAGCTCCGGCGCAGGCGCAGGGCGTCAATGGCTACGAACTGCCATCGGCCGCACTGCAGGCAGTGGTCGACGCGCCGCGCGCGCCGTCGCTGTTCCTGTCGCCGCGCCGCGACGTGGCCGCGATGATGCAGATGCCGTCGCTGCCGTCGATCCAGGTGGTGGCGCAGCCGGAACTGAAGCTGGCCGGCCTGCGCATCAACCCGCGCACGTTCTCCGACAGCCGCTTCAGCTTCGGTGAGAAGCTGTGGCTGATGAACGTGGCCGATGGCAAGGAGCGGCAGATCAGTGGCCTGCCGGCCACGCTGTCGATCGCCAGTGTGATGTGGTCGCCGGACCAGAAGTGGCTGGCCTTCAACCAGGTCGACGCCGCCAGCGGCGCCAATGAACTGTGGCTGGTGGATGTGGCCGGTGGCAGCGCCCGCCGCCTGGTTGCCGGCTTGAACACGGTGATCGGCAGCGGCTACCAGTGGCTGCCGGACAGCCGCGGGCTGGTGGTGTTCACCCGCCCGGCCAACCTGGGGCCGGCCCCGGCTGCCGACGGCGTCCCGACCGGCCCTGCTGTGCAGCAGACCAGCCAGGGTGGCGGCGTGGTGTCGATCCGTACCTATCAGGACCTGCTGAAGAACGAAGCCGACGCCCGCCAGTTCGATTACTACGCGACTACCCAGCCGATGGAAGTCGGCCTGGATGGCAGTACCCGCGCGATCGGTGCGGCCGGCATCTTCATGGGCTTCTCGGTGTCGCCTGACGGCCGCTTCGTGCTGCGCCAGCCGGTGCAGCGTCCGTACTCCTACGTGGTGCCGGTAAGCAGTTTTCCGCGCCGCATTGAAGTGATCGAGCGTGCCACCGGCAAGCTGGTGCATACCGTGGCGGTGCGCCCGCTGGTGGAAGGCCTGCCGACCGGCAACGATGCCGAAGTGACCGGCGTGCGCGACATCAGCTGGCGCGGTGATGCCGATGCCACCCTGGTCTGGGCCGAAGCGCAGGACGGTGGTGATCCGAACCGGGAAGCCAAGGTGCGCGATGCGGTGCTGATGCAGGCTGCGCCGTTCGACAAGCCGCCGGTGACCCTGGCCCAGCTTGGCAGCCGCCTGAGCGGCATCAACTGGGGCCGTGGCGACCTGGCCCTGCTGACCGAGTCGTGGTGGAAGACCCGCAGGACCAGGACCTGGCTGATCGCCCCGGACAACGCCGGTGCCGAGCCGCGCCTGCTGTGGGATCGTGACGCGCAGGACCGTTATGCCGATCCGGGGCGGCCGCTGCTGGCCAGCGATGAACGTGGTCGCTCGCTGCTGCAGACCGGCCCGGAAGGCAGCAGCCTGTACCTGGCCGGTGCCGGCGCTTCGCCGGAAGGCGACCGCCCGTTCGTGGACCGCTTCGACATCGCCACGGGCAAGGCGACGCGCCTGTTCCATTCGCAGGCGCCGAGCTATTCGCTGCCGGTGGCATTGCTGGACAACCAGGGCAATTCGCTGCTGCTGAGCCGCGAGAGCCCGGACGAACCGGCCAACTTCTACGTGCAGTCGCTGGCCGATGCCGGTGCCGCACCGCGCGCGCTGACCCGTTTCGCCCATCCGCTGCCGCAGCTGAAGGGCGTGCAGAAGGAGCAGATCCGTTACCAGCGCAAGGATGGCGTCGACCTGACCGCGACCCTGCTGCTGCCGCCGGGCTACGATCCCAAGCGCGACGGCCCGCGCCCGCTGCTGATGTGGGCCTACCCGGGCGAGTTCAAGAGCGCGGCCGCAGCCAGCCAGGTGACCGATTCGCCGTACCGCTTCAACGCGGTCAGCTACTGGGGCCCGCAGGCGTTCCTGGCCAAGGGGTACGTAGTGCTGGCCAGCCCGTCGATGCCGATCATCGGCGAGGGTGACAAGGAGCCGAACGACACCTACATCGAACAGCTGGTGGCCAATGCGCAGGCGGCGGTGGATGAAGTGGTGCGCCGAGGCGTGACCGATCGCGATCACATCGCCATCGGTGGCCACTCCTATGGTGCGTTCATGACGGCCAACCTGCTGGCACACACCCGCCTGTTCAAGGCCGGCATCGCGCGCAGCGGTGCCTACAACCGCACGCTTACTCCGTTTGGTTTCCAGGCCGAGGAGCGCAACTACTGGCAGGCGCAGGACGTCTACCAGAAGATGGCGCCGTTCAATTACGCCGACAGGATCAAGGATCCGATCCTGTTCATCCACGGCGTGGACGACAACAACTCCGGCACGTTCCCGATCCAGAGCGAGCGCATGTTCGCCGCGGTGAAGGGCCTGGGTGGCACCGCGCGGCTGGTGATGCTGCCCAACGAATCGCATGCCTACCGGGCACGCGAATCGATCATGACCATGCTGGCTGAAAGCGAGCGCTGGCTGGAGCAGACCATCGGCCCGGCCGAGCAGGGCAAGGCGAAGAAGAAGCGCTGATACCTGCATGAGGGCGGCCCCTGTAACAGGGGCCGCCTGTGCGGCTGCGCCGCCGCCCGAGCATGGGCTCGGGCGCTACACGGTGTCACGCGCCACGACGCTTGTAGAGCCGAGCCCCTGCTCGGCTGCGTCCGCCAGGGATGCGTGCAGATGAAACCATTTTTGCATCGCAGCACGCTGCCCGTTCTGGTTTAGGCTTGGGGTCTGGATCCGTTGACCGAGGCCTGTGCGTCGCCGATGAACGAGTACCGCAGCAGCATCGAGTTTGCTTCCCCCGATCTTCCGCTTCGCGATGACGTGCGCCGGCTCGGCGCACTGGTCGGTGACCTGCTGGTCGAGCAGGTATCGGCGGCCTTCCTCGACGAGGTCGAGGACGTGCGCACCCGCGCCATCGCCCGTCGCGAGAACCAGGCGCCGCTGTCGGAGCTGGCCGAAGGGCTGGCCGGGCGCACGCCGCAGCAGGCCGAGACCATGGTGCGGGCCTTCAGCACCTACTTCCAGGTGGTCAACATTGCCGAGCGCGTGCATCGCATCCGCCGCCGCCGTGACTACCAGCGTGCCGGTACCGCAGGGGCGCAGCCCGACGGCCTGCAGGATGCGCTGCAGCACCTGAAGGCGCAGGGCGTGGGCCTGGACGAGCTGGCGCAGTGGCTGCCGCGCATCGACATCGAACCGGTGTTTACCGCGCACCCGACCGAAGCGGTGCGCCGTGCGCTGCTGGAGAAAGAGCAGCTGATGGTGGCCAGCCTGGTCGACAACCTCGACGGCCAGCGCACGCCGGGGGAAGCGGCCGCCGATGCTGCGCGCTTCCGCATGGCGCTGACCGCGTCGTGGCAGACCACTGATTCCTCGCCGGTGCGGCCCACCGTCGATGACGAGCGCGAGCACGTCGGCTTCTATCTGGTGCAGGTGCTGTACCGCGTGATTCCCGTGCTGTACGAATCGCTGCAGCAGGCGCTGCGCGATACCTATGGTGAAGAGCTGCCACTGCCGCGCCTGCTGCGCTTCGGGACGTGGGTGGGCGGAGACATGGACGGCAACCCGAACGTGGATGCCCACACCATCCGCACTACGCTGGATGCGCAGCGGCAGGCGGTACTGGCGCGCTATCAGAAGGAACTGCTGCAGCTGGCCAGCCTGCTCAGCCAGTCCACCGAGCGGGTGGGCGTGAGCGATGCGCTGCAGGCGCGCGTGGCGCACTACCAGCAGCTGCTGCCGCAGGTACAGTCGCGCCCGCGCCATGCCGACATGCCCTACCGCCTGCTCAACGATCGCATGCGCGCGCGCCTGCAGGCCACGCTGGAAGACGGCGAGGGCGCTTACGCCGGCCCGGATGAACTGATCGACGACCTGCAGCTGATCCTCGACAGTTTGCGCGCCAATCGCGGCGAACACGCTGGCGGCTTCGCCGTGCAGCGGCTGTTGTGGCGGGTGAAGACGTTCGGCTTCCATCTGGCGCGGTTGGACGTGCGTCAGGAATCGAGCGTGCATGCGCGCGCGCTGGCGGCGGTGCTGGGCGGCGACCCGGCGTGGGAGGGCCTGGATGCCTTGGGCCGCGCGCGCCTGCTGGCACCGCATGCCAGTGGCGAGGTGCCGTTGCCGAAAGGCGACGACGAAGGCAACCGGCGGCTGGACGCCGTGTTCGCTGCATTGGCCGATGCCCGTGCGCGGCATGGCGGCGATGCACTGGGCAGTTACATCATTTCGATGGCGCACGACCGCAGCGACGTGCTGGCGGTGCTGGCGCTGGCGCGGCGTGGTGGCCTGGTCGATGCCGATGGCGGCGTGCCGCTCGATATCGCGCCGCTGTTTGAAACTGTGGACGACCTCAAGCGCGGCACCGCCACGCTGCGCGACCTGCTGGAGGATCCGGTGTACCGCGCGCACCTGCGTGCACGCGATGATGTTCAGATGGTGATGCTGGGCTATTCGGACAGCAGCAAGGACGGAGGCATCGCCGCCTCGCGCTGGGGCCTGCAGCGTGCACAGGTGGAACTGCTGGAGGTGGCGGCCGAAGCCGGCATCCGCCTGACCTTCTTCCATGGCCGGGGCGGCTCGATCAGCCGTGGTGGTGGCAAGACCACGCACGCGGTCGATGCATCGCCGCGCGGCAGCATCGATGGCCGCCTGCGGGTGACCGAGCAGGGCGAGGTGATCCATCGCAAGTACGGCATCCGTGCGCTGGCCCTGCGGTCGCTGGAGCAGGCTACCGGTGCAGTGCTGCGCGCCAGCCTGCGCCCGCGCGCGGCCGAACCGCGCGAGGATGCGTGGCGGCCGGTGATGGATGCGGTGGCTGCGGCCAGCAGCGAGGTGTATCGCCGGTTCGTTGGCCAGGCCGGTTTCATGGATTATTTCCGTACCGCCACGCCGATCGACGTGATCGAGCGGATGACGCTGGGCTCGCGGCCGTCGCGCCGGCTCGGCCAGGACGCAGCGCTGGGCAACCTGCGTGCGATTCCCTGGGTGTTCGCCTGGAGCCAGGCGCGTGCGGTGATTCCCGGCTGGTACGGCGTGGGCAGTGGCCTGCAGGCCGCGGTCGATGCCGGCCACGAACAGACCCTGCGCGATATGGCGCGGGACTGGCCGTTCTTCCGTACGTTCCTGGACGATATCGCAATGGTGCTGTCCAAGGGCGATATCACCATCGCCGAGCAGTTCTCGCTGTTGTCGGGTGAACTGCACGGGCGTTTCTTCCCGCAGGTGCAGCGCGAACTGGAACTCACCCGGCGCTGGCTGCTGGGGTTGATGGACCAGAAGACGCTGCTGGACCACGACGCGCGGCTGGCGCTGTCGATCCGCCTGCGCAATCCCTACGTCGATCCGATCAGCGTGCTGCAGGTGGAACTGCTGCAGCGCTGGCGGGCCAGCGGGCGCGAGGATGACGATCTGCTGCGCGCGCTGGTGGCGTGCGTGAACGGCGTTTCGCAGGGTGTGCAGAACACCGGTTGATCCGCATCCACCGGGCATGGCCCGGCGAACTCGAAAGGGTAGTGCCGGCCGCTGGCCGGCAACTGCGGCCTCGGTGGGGGCGGGGCTTGCCCCGCACGTCCTTATTCTTCCGGCGACGGCGGGTTCGACGCCAGCAGTTCCAGGTGGCGCTGCTCCATTTCCTGGCGCAACTGGCGGCGGATCTGTGCTGCGGCCTGGCGGCGCTTTTCGTCGGACGTTGCCGGCTGCAAGGGCGGGACAGGCGTCGGCCGGCCTTCTTCATCCACTGCGACCATCGTGAAGAAGCAGCTGTTGGCGTGGCGCACGCTGCGCTTGAGGATGTCCTCAGCCACCACCTTGATGCCGATCTCCATCGATGAGGTGCCGGTGTAGTTCACCGAGGCCAGGAAGGTGACCAGCTCGCCCACCGCGATGGGCTGGCGGAACATCACCTGGTCCACCGACAGGGTGACCACGTAGCTGCCGGCATAGCGGCTGGCGCAGGCGTAGGCCACCTGGTCAAGCAGGCGCAGGATGGCGCCACCATGGACCTTGCCGGAGAAATTGGCCATTTCCGGCGACATCAGCACGGTCATGGACAGCTGGTGGGTTTTCAGTTCGGTCGACATGCGGCGATTGTATCGGCAACCGGTAGTGCCGGCCGCCGGCCGGCAACCACGCGATTGTTTCCGGAGGTCATGAAAAAGCCGGCCAGCGGCCGGCTCTACCAGAAAAGAGAAGGGCCGCTTGCGCGGCCCTTCGTGTTGCTTACTTCAGCTTCGCATCGGCGCGCAGGGCGGCGGCGCGGTCGGTCTTCTCCCAGGAGAAGGCCGTGGCGTTGACGGTCTCGCCTTCGCCGTTGAGGTAGCTGAACTCCTTCGGCTTGCGGCCGAAGTGGCCATAGGCCGCGGTCTGCTGGTACATCGGGTGGATCAGGTCCAGCATCTTGATGATGCCGTACGGGCGCAGGTCGAAGTGCTTGCGGATCAGCTTCTCGATCTTGTCGTCGCTGATCTTGCCGGTGCCGAAGGTGGTGACCGAGATCGAGGTCGGCTCAGCCACGCCGATGGCGTAGGAGACCTGCACTTCGCAACGGTCGGCCAGGCCGGCGGCAACCACGTTCTTGGCCACGTAGCGGGCCGCGTAGGCGGCCGAACGGTCGACCTTGGACGGGTCCTTGCCGGAGAACGCGCCACCACCGTGACGGGCCCAGCCGCCGTAGGTGTCGACGATGATCTTGCGGCCGGTCAGGCCGCAGTCGCCCACCGGGCCGCCGATCTCGAACTTGCCGGTCGGGTTGATGTGGAACTTGGTGCCCTTGTGCAGCCACTTGGCCGGCAGCACCGGCTTGATGATCTCTTCGCGGACGGCCTCGATGAGGTCCTTCTGCTTGATGCCCGGGGCGTGCTGGGTCGACAGGACCACGGCGTCGATGGCCGAGACCACGCCGTTTTCATAGCGCAGGGTGACCTGGCTCTTGGCGTCCGGGCGCAGCCACGACAGCGGCGAGTTCTTCTTCTTGCGGATCTTGGCCTGCTGCTCGACCAGGCGGTGCGACAGGTGGATCGCGGCCGGCATGTAGCTGTCGGTCTCGTTGGTGGCATAGCCGAACATCAGGCCCTGGTCGCCAGCGCCCATTTCTTCCGGCTTCTTGCGGTCCACGCCCTGGGCGATGTGCGGCGACTGCTTGCCGATCAGGTTCAGCACGCCGCAGGTGGCGCCGTCGAAGCCGACGTCGGAGCTGTCGTAGCCGATGTCCGTGATGACCTTGCGGGTCAGCGCTTCCAGGTCGATCCAGGCGCTGGTGGTGATTTCACCGGCCACGATTGCAACGCCGGTCTTGACCATGGTCTCGCAGGCCACGCGGGCGCGCTGGTCCTGGGTCAGGATCGCGTCCAGCACCGCATCGGAGATCTGGTCGGCAACCTTGTCCGGATGGCCTTCGGAGACCGACTCGGAGGTGAAGAGATAGCTGGACATCAGGCGTAATATCCCTTGATTCGGATGGAAAGATGGGCGCGAATGATACACGGGGTGCGCCGCCTGTGCATTGTGAACCCGTACCGGTTGCCGGTGGTTAAGCCCGCGTAGGCCCGGCAGGGGCCGTCATGACGGGATTGGGGGCCAGCCTCGAGGCCCAGTGTTCCACCAGCGTGACAACAGACGGGGCTGCCCAACCCTCCCGACCGCGCAGTCCGCGACCCGGCCGTCAAGGCGGGCCGGCCGTCATCGTTCTGCCCCGAAACCGCCATCTGGCTGCCGCCTGCCGGGCGCAGGCTGTCGGCCAATCCGGCCGACGGGCATCAGTGGATCCGCCATGCAGGAACTCGAACAGCGTCTCCAGCAACGTTTCCCCGATTGGTTCCATGGCCGTCGCGGCCAATTGGCGCGGCCGTTGCTGCGCAGCGTCGGCCGCTGGTCGCGCCTGGACCAGATCGAAGCCTTCCTGCAGCGCAGCTCAGGCCTGCGCGGCTTCGGTTTCGTCGCCGCCGGCCTGGAGTTCATCGGCGGCCAGTACCAGGTGGATCCGGCCGCGCTGGCGAAGATTCCGGCCACCGGCCGCCTGCTGATCGTCGCCAACCACCCTTCCGGGGCTCTGGACGCATTGGCCTTGCTGGACGCGGTCGGCCGTATCCGCCGCGATGTGCGGATCGTGGCCAACGACCTGCTGGGGGCGATCGCGCCGCTGCAGGATCTGCTGTTGCCGGTGCGCATCCTGGGCGGCAAGGCGCAGCGCGGCAGCCTGCATGCGGTGGAGCAGGCATTGGCCGCCGAGCAGTGCGTGATTGTGTTCCCGGCTGGCGAGGTCTCGCGCCTGTCGCTGCGCGGCATCCGCGATGGCCGCTGGCAGCGGGGATTTGTCCGCTTTGCCCGCGCGGCCGGTGCGCCGGTGCTGCCGGTGCGGGTGGAAGCGCGCAACTCGGCACTGTTCTATGGCGCCTCGACCCTGTTCAAGCCGGCCGGTACCGCGCTGCTGGCGCGCGAGATGTTCACCCGTCGTGGCCGCCCACTGCGGCTGAGCATCGGCGAGCCGATGCGGCTGGGCGACGGCGGCGATCCGGGTGCCCAACTGCTGGCGGTACGCCGGGCACTCTATGCGCTGGGCCGCAATGGCGCGGCCGGCAATGCCGCTGCCTGCGCAGGCCCTGAGCCGCTGGCCGCCCCGGTGCCACCTTCGCAGGTCGCCGCTGGCATCGCAGCCGCCACCCGGCTGGGCCAGACCGCCGACGGCAAGCAGATCCTGCTGGCCACCTGCACTGCCGATTCGCCACTGCTGCTGGAACTGGGCCGCCTGCGCGAACTGACCTTCCGCCAGGTGGGTGAGGGCACCGGCCGCAGCCGTGACCTCGACAACTACGACCCGCAGTACGAGCACATCGTGATCTGGGACGCCGCCGCGCAGCGCATCGCTGGCGCGTACCGGATCATGCGTGGTGCCCACGCGTTGGCCCGGCACGGCCTGTCCGGCCTCTACAGTGCGTCGTTGTTCCGCTATTCCGACGACGCCATCAGCCACATCGCCGAAGGCCTGGAACTGGGCCGCAGCTTCGTGGTGCCCGACTACTGGGGCAGCCGCAGCCTGGATTACCTGTGGCAGGGCATCGGTGCCTACCTGCAGTGCCGGCCGGGGATCCGCTACCTGTTCGGCGCGGTGTCGATCAGTGCGGCGCTGCCGCGCGATGCGCGCGAGCAGCTGGTGGCGTACTACCAGCGCTATTACAGCGGCACCGCCGGCATGGCCGAATCGAACCGGCCGTTCCAGTACTTCGCCGCACCGCCCAGTTTCGGTGAGCTGGATGCAGGCGCCGCGTTCGACGTGCTCAAGGCCAACCTGGCTGCACTCGGTACCGGCGTACCCACGCTGTATCGCCAGTACACCGATCTGTGCGAACCGGGCGGCGCGCGCTTCCTCGCCTTCGGGGTGGATCCGGACTTCAGCGATTCGATCGACGGCCTGATCGAGGTGGACCTGTGTGCGATCCGGCCGAACAAGCGCAAACGTTACCTGCGCGACGCGGGGACGCCGGCATGAGCACGCTGGCGAACCTGTCGCCGCACCGGCGCGCAGTGTTCGTCTCCGACGTGCACCTGGGATCACGTCACTGCCATGCCACCGAGCTGGCGCGCTTTCTCTCGCAACTGCGCTGTGAACGGCTGTACCTGGTCGGCGACATCATCGACCTGTGGTGGATGGCGCACCGCCGTGCCAACTGGCGGCAGTCGCACAGCGAGGTCATCCAGGCGCTGCACGCATTGCGTCGCGCTGGCACCGAGATCATCTACATCCCCGGCAACCACGATGCATCGCTGCGCCAGGTGTGCGGGCTGATGCTGCCGGCGATGCAGGTGCGCCGCCGCGCCATCCACGTGACCGCCGATGGCCGCCGGCTGCTGGTCGCGCACGGCGACGACTACGACGGCGTGACCCACTTCGGCGGCCTGCAGGAAAAGTTCGGTGACTGGCTGTATTACCGCATCCTCACCGGCAACCAGGCATTGAACGCGGTGCGCCGCCAGCTTGGCATGCGCTACTGGTCGCTATCGGAGTTCCTGAAGAAGCGCAGTGGTGCGGCTGAACGCTACATCGAGCGCTTCGTGCAGGCCGGCCTGGACGACGTGCGCCGGCGCGGCCTGGACGGCATCGTCTGCGGGCATATCCACCGCGCCTCGCTGGTCGAACGCGATGGCCTGGTCTATGCCAACGATGGGGACTGGGTGGAAAGCCTGACCGCGCTGGTCGAAGACCACGACGGCGCGCTGCGCCTGCTGGACCACAACGGCCAGACGCTGGTGGAGCTGCCGGGCGCGCGGTTGTCGCAGGCGGCATAGCCCGCGTGTGCCCTTGTAGAGCCGAGCCCATGCTCGGCTGCTCTTCATTGCGTGTAACGGCAGCCGAGCATGGGCTCGGCTCTACATACACCGCGCGCAAGCCGCTAGCATCGGCCCATGGATTCATTGACCCAGATCGTGCTCGGTGGCGCCGTCGCTGCTGCCATCGCTCCGCCCGGCCATCGCCGCGCGGCCCTGCTGGCCGGTGCCGCGCTCGGCACCCTGCCGGACCTCGACGCCCTGTGGCTTGGCTTCACTGCGGCCGACCCGGTGGCGAACATGACCGAACACCGCAGCTTCAGCCATTCGCTGCTGGTGCTGCCCTGGGTGGCCGCACTGATCTGGTGGTTGTTCAAGCGCTTCGGCAATGGTCGCGTCGCGCAGTCACCGCTGCGCTGGTTCTGGGCGATCCAGCTGGCGCTGGTTACCCATCCCTTGCTGGATGCGTTCACCGTCTACGGTACCCAGTTGTGGTGGCCGCTGCGGCCACACCCAACCATGGGCTCCAGCGTCTTCATCATCGACCCTGGCTACACGGTGTGGCTGCTGCTGGGCTGCGTGCTGGCCTGGTTTGGTCGTGCGCGGCCCTGGGCGGGCAAGGTGCTGGGCGCGGCGTTGCTGTTCAGCAGTGGCTACCTGGGCTGGGGGCTGATCGCCAAGGCGCAGGTCGATTGGGCCGCCCAGCAGAGCCTGGCGGCGATGGGCCTGGGTGACGCGCCGCGCTTCTCGGTGCCGATGCCGTTCAATACGCTGCTGTGGCGGGTGGTAGCGATGACGCCCAATGGCTACGTGGTGGGTGATCGCTCACTGGTGGCCGACCATGGGCCGATGCGGTTCGAAGGTCATGCGTCCAACCTGCAGGCCTTGCGCGAAGCGCGGGCCATCCCGGCGGTGCAGCAGCTGCAATGGTTCAACCGTGGCTTCATGCGTGCGCAGGTCGTGGACGGCCAGTTGGTACTGAGCGACCTGCGCATGGGGCTGGAGCCGGACTACACCTTCAACTTCGTCGTCGCCGAGCAGGCCGACGGGCAGTGGCGGCCGATAACGCCCGAGCAGGTGCGGGCGGATTACAGCAGCCCGGCCGCGCGCGCCGACGCAAGTCGCCGGCTGGCGGCCATGTGGCAGCGGATCTGGCATGCGCCCGAGTAGATCCACGCCCTGCGTGGATGGCGGGAACATCAGCAGCGCCGCGTCGGCTCAGTACACCGTCGCGCGGCCCTGCACGAACGAGTAGAAGAACACCGCATTCGGGTCGTTCTGCACCAGCCGGAACTCGCGGCGCATGCCTTCCACGGTTTCCTCGTCCACCGAGCCGGCCTGCAGCAGCTGGTCGGCCGCCGACAGCAGCAGCTGCTCCCAGAACGCGATCATGGTCTTGCGACGGGCAGGCTCGCGGTTGTCCAGGTGGATGGTCTTGATCTCGGTGTGCACGTCGCGGAAGCCGCCGGCCAGCAGCAGGTTGCCCAGCTTGGCGCCGACGAACGGGTCGCCACCGTGGTCGTACTGGAAGTCGTTGAAGGCCATCCAGTAGCGCCAGAGGTGCGGCGAGTACGGATCAAGCAGGAACGAGGCATTCATCACCTCGGTGATGTAGACCGGTGAACCCGGCGCCAGCACGCGGCGCACTTCACTCAACACGCGTGCCGGTGACGGAACGTGTTCCAGCACCCAGCACAGGAAGGCCGAATCGAAGCTGCGCGCCTCGAACGGCAGTTCGCCGGCATCGGCCTGCTGCAGGGTGTAACGGTCGCTGCACCACGGGGTGCGCGCCAGGTTCTCGCGCGCGGTGGCCAGCTGGGTCTCGCTCAGGTCCACGCCGGTCACGTGCAGCTCGGGGAAGCGGCGCAGCAGGATCTCGGTCTGCGCACCCACGCCGCTGCCGACTTCCAGCAGGCGCCGCGCGCCGCTGTAGTCGATCTGGCCGAAGATGCTCGACTCCAGCAGGCGCGCCTGGGTCATCAGGCGCTGCTGCTCGGTGCCGGAGAACCCGTGCAGGTAGGTCGGGGAGGAAATCGGCGGGGTCATGGAGGCGGGCTCTGGGAGTTCAATTCGGTCGAGCAGGCTCGACGTTGTGACGCGGCAGGGCGGTCAGGCCGCCGAAGACAGCGCCGGTTCCCCGTCAATCAAGCGGTCGAAGTACTCGGTGGTCAGCGCGATCTGGCTCTGCGGGTCTTCGGCACGGTTGACCACCGCACGGAAGGCGGCGTTCTCCGGCCGATCCTTGGCATACCAGCCCAGGTGCTTGCGCGCGATGCGCACGCCCTGCGGTTCGCCATAGAAGGCATGCAGTGCGTGCAGGTGGCCAAGCAGGATGTCGCGCACTTCGGCCAGCGACGGTGGCGGCAGTTCCTGCCCGGTGGCCAGGTAATGCGCCACTTCGCGGAAGATCCACGGCCGGCCCTGTGCGGAACGGCCGATCATCACCGCGTCCACGCCGGTTTCCTTCAAAACGTGGGCAGCCTTCTGCGGCGAATCGATATCGCCGTTGGCGATGACCGGAATGCGCAGGGCGGCCTTGATCTCACCGATGGTGGCGTACTCGGCCTGGCCGGTGTAATGCTGGTCGCGGGTGCGGCCGTGCACGGCCAGTGCAGCGATACCGCTGTCCTCGGCGATGCGCGCGATCAGCGGGCCATTGCGGTGGTCACAGTCCCAACCGGTGCGGATCTTCAGCGTGACCGGCACGTCCACCGCGTTGACCACGGCTTCGAGGATGCGCGCCACCAACTGCTCGTCGCGCATCAGCGCCGAGCCGGCCCAGGCGTTGCACACCTTCTTGGCCGGGCAGCCCATGTTGATGTCGATGATCTGCGCGCCGTGGTCGACGTTGTAGCGCGCCGCCTCGGCCAGCTGCTGCGGCTCGGTGCCGGCGATCTGCACGCTGATCGGTGCCGGTTCGCCCTCATGGTCCATGCGGTGGATCGACTTGCGCGTGTTCCAGAAGCGCGGGTCGCTGATGGTCATTTCCGAGGCGGCCAGGCCCGCGCCCAGCCGTTTGCACAGCAGGCGGAAGGGCTTGTCGGTGACGCCGGCCATGGGCGCCAGCACGACGTTGGGGGCAATGGTGTACGGGCCGATCTGCATGCGCCCATTGTAGGGCGCGGGCGGCGGTACGGCCGTGTCGGGTACGGTCCGGTTCAGGCCGATCGGCACCGACCTCATGCCGTACCGGCATCAGCAGATGCTTGACGGTTGCTTCCGTCGCCCCCAAGGGCGGGCGATGGTGGGCGGCTAACCCAGGCTCTGCCAGGCCTGGCGGGTACCCAGGGCGAAGGCCAGCCCCAGGCCCAGGCAGGCCAGCGAACTGACCACCCAGAAGCGCCGGCCGTTGTACCCCGGCCGGAACAGCGCCAGGCCGAAGCCCGTCGCGGCGCGCAGCAGCAGCAAGGCAGCGATGGCGGGCAGGACCAGGCGGCTGGCCGGAAGCGGCGAATGCCAGCCCGCGGCGGCCAGTGCGTACAGGGTCCAGGCCACCAGCACGGCCGTGATGCCGGCGGTCATCAACGGTGGCCACCAGTGCCCCGCATGCGCGAGCCGGACCACGCGCTGGCCGGCACCGAAGTATCTGTACCACGCGGCGCCGAAGGCGATGCAGCCGATATGCAGCAGCGCCGCAGCGGCACTGCCTGCGGCCGCGACCAGCAACCAGGGGAATCCGTCCATGTCCTGCCCGTGCAAGGAAGCTGCGCGGATCGTGAGCGAGGGGCAGGGTGTGGGCAATGCGACAGGCGGTCGCAGGGGCTGGGCAATGGGCAAAAGAAAGGCCCAGGTGCCTGTGCACCCGGGCCTTGTCATCCACGCGTGGCGTGGAATTACTTGGCTTCGGCCTCGGCCGGGGTGAAGCGCGGCATCGCCGCTGCAGCGCCTTCCTTCTCGGTCGAGCGACCGGCGAACTGGTTGGCAAAGCGCACGTGGCGGGCGAACGGGGCGTCGGCCACCTGCGCCAGCGACGCGGCCAGCGCACCGTTGAAGGCATCACCGGCACCGGTGGTGTCGATGGCCTGCACCTGCTCGGCGCCGACGCGGTAGTACGGCTGGGTATCGCCGCGCAGGTTCTCGTCGGCATGCGAGACGAACACGCCCACCGAACCCAGGGTCACCACCACGGTACCGTTGCCGACCAGCTTGCGGCAGAGCGCATGCAGGCTGGCGCCATCCAGCGCGGCGACATCGTTGGCATCCACGCGCTCACCGACATGGCGGCCGAGCAGCGCGGCGAACTCGGTCTCGTTCGGGGTGATCACATCGGCCAGCTTGAGCAGGCCGATGGTCGAGGGCGCGTCCGCCGGTGCGGTGTTGAGCACGGTGGTGACACCGGCCTCGCGGGCCGTGGCCAGCGCCGCTTCAATGGTCTGCACCGGCGATTCCAGCTGCACCAGCACCACCTTGGCGCTGGTGAGCAATGCCTGCTGCTGTTGCAGGAAGTCGGTGCTGAGCGCGGCGTTGGCGCCCGGGCCGATCACGATGGTGTTGCGGCCACGCGCGTCCACGTAGATGCCCGCAGTGCCGGTCGGCTCGCTGCTGGCTTCGGCAATCAGGCCGAAGCCATCCTGCGCGGCCAGTTCGCGTGCGGTGGCGCCGCCGGCGTCATCGCCCAGCGCGCACACGAAGTGCGTCTCGGCGCCGGCGCGGCAGGCGGCCACGGCCTGGTTGAAGCCCTTGCCTCCCGGGCCGGTGCTGTAGCGGCCGGCAATGGTCGCACCCGGTGCCGGCAGCGACTCGCACCGCCACACGTGATCGACATTGAAGGAACCGACGACAACGACACTGCTGCTCATAGGAAATCTTTTCTCAACCAGGGGTTCAACTGAAGTGCGTCAGCACGCCGGCGATGGTCGCCGTCATGAAGGTGGCAATGGTACCGCCCAACACCGCGCGCAGGCCGAACTTGGCCAGATCGTGGCGACGTTCCGGCGCCAGGCCGCCGATGCCGCCGATCTGGATCGCGATCGAGCTGAAGTTGGCAAAGCCGCACAGCGCGTAGGTGGCGATCAGGCGGCCTTCGTCGGACAGGCTCACGCCCGCCACCTGGCCGTTCACGATCTGCGACAGCTCGGTGTAGGCCACGAACTCGTTGATCACGACCTTCTGGCCGATCAGCGAACCGACGGTGGTGGCATCAGCCCACGGGGTACCGATCACCCAGGCGATCGGGGCCAGCACGTAACCGAAGATGGTCGACAGGTTGGTCGGCTTGCCGATGGCAGCGGCCAGGCCGGTCACTTCGCCGAACCAGGTGAGCGGTGCATTCAGCAGCGCGATCAGGGCGATGAAGGCCAGCAGCATCGCGCCGATGTTCAGCGCCAGCTTCAGGCCGTCACCGGCACCGGCAGCGGCCGCGTCGATGATGTTGCTGGAGGTCTTCTCCACCTCCATCTTCACCGTGCCGCGGGTCAGCGGGGTGCCGGTTTCCGGAATCAGCAGCTTGGCCACGACCAGGGTGGCCGGTGCGGCCATGATGCTCGCCGCCAGCAGGTGCTTGGCGTAGAAGGCCTGCTGCGCCGGGTCGCCACCGCCGAGCATGCCCACGTAGGCCGCCAGCACGCCGCCGGCGATGTGCGCCATGCCGCCGATCATCATGGTCAGCAGCTCGGACTGGGTCATCCTGGCGATGTACGGGCGCACGGTCAGCGGCGCCTCGGTCTGGCCGATGAAGACGCTGGCGCAGACGCTGGTGGTTTCCGCGCCGGACACGCGCATCACCTTGGTGATCGACCAGGCCATCACGCGCACGATCGCCTGCATGACGTTGAGGTGGTACATGACCCCCATCAGCGCCGAGAAGAAGATGATGGTCGGCAGCACCTGGAAGGCGAAGATGAAGCCGTAGTTCTTGGTGTCCATCAACGAGCCGAAGATGAAGCCCGAACCCTCGTTGACGAAGCTCAGGACCTTGACGAAGCCCTTGCCCAGCGCATCGAACACGTCGCGCCCGCCCGGCACCAGGATCACCAGCGCCGCGAAGGCGATCTGCAGGGTGATACCGGTGGCAACCAGCTTCCAGTCAACCGCACGCTTGTTGTTGGAAAACAGCCAGGTGATGCCGATCAGCACCGCCAACCCGAACAGGCCGAAGCCGATCCTGCCCAAACCTTCGACCATGTGAGTGACTCCCCTGGGGCGTCGCGAAAAACGGGAAGCCTAGTGCAGGGCAGGGGCCGGGGCAAGAAAAAGCAGCGTGCGCGCGCCCATCGGTACCGATCAGGCCAGCAACGGCAAGGGCTTGCGGCCGGCGGCGGCAGGTAGAATGGGGCTCGATCCCGGCCCGGATGCGGGCCCGCAGCAGGAGATTCGCATGCAATACCGTCGCCTGGGCTCCACCGGCCTGCCGATTTCCGCCCTGTCCTTCGGCGCCTGGGTGACCTTCGGTGACCAGATCCCGCGCGACGAGGCCCGCAACCTGGTGGCGGCCGCCTGGGACCACGGCGTCAACTTCTTCGACAACGCCGAGGGCTATGCCAACGGCCGCGCCGAACAGGTGATGGGCGATGTGATCGCCGACCTGCGCCTGCCGCGCGATGGCATCTGCGTCTCCAGCAAGGTGTTCTTCGGCAGCGCCAAGGACCCACGGCCGACCCAGCGCGGCCTGTCGCGCAAGCATGTGACCGACGCCTGCCATGCCGCGCTCAAGCGCCTGCGGGTGGACTACCTGGACCTTTATTACTGCCATCGCCCGGATCCGGACGCGCCGATCGCCGAGACCGTGCATGCCATGGATACCCTGGTGCGGCAGGGCAAGATCCTCTACTGGGGGACCTCGGAGTGGTCGGCGGTGCAGATCCAGCAGGCGCTGGACATCGCCGAAGCACGCAACCTGCAGGGCCCGTCGATGGAGCAGCCGCAGTACAACCTGCTGCACCGCGAACGCGTCGAGGTCGAGTATGCGCCGCTGTATGCCGGTGCCGGCCTGGGCACCACCATCTTCTCGCCGCTGGCCTCGGGCCTGCTGACCGGCAAGTACGACCAGGGCATTCCGGCCGATGCGCGGCTGGGCCGCGAGGGCATGGAATGGCTGCAGGCGCTGGTACTGGGTGACGACGCCGAGGCCCGCCTGGCCCAGGTGCGCCGCTTCAGCGAAGCAGCGCGTAAGCTGGGCCACGCCCCGGCCGCGCTGGCGATTGCCTGGTGCCTGCGCAACCCGAACGTCTCCAGCGTGATTCTTGGCGCCAGCCGGGTCAGCCAGCTGCTGCAGAACCTGCAGGCGCTGGAGGTGCTGGAGCAGGTCGATGCGGCTGGCTGGGCGCAGGTCGAAGCCGCCTTCGCCTGACAGCCCTTTGCGGAGTCGAGCCATGCTGGACTTCAGATTGACCAGGTCTTTGTAGAGTCGAGCCATGCTCGACTCCGCGCGCAGCGCGTGCGTTTCCAGGCGACGGTGCCAGGAGCAGTCGAGCATCGCTCGACTCTACAAAAGCGCTGTGCCCGTCTTTTGATTGATGGTGACTATCGAATTTTCGAATTCGATCATTAATCCCATCAATCAAATTGAGAATGGTTGTTGATTGTCAACTGAGAATCATTATCATTTGACTCGTCCCTCGCACGAGTCCAGATGCTCATGAATGCTCAACCTGTACTGCTGCGCCCCGAAACGCTGACCCTCCGCGATCGTCCGGTCCGTGTCGTTCCGCCGGAAGAGGTCATCGACAGCGAAGCCCTGCTCAAGGGCCGTCGTGAAATCCTGATCCAGCACGGCGACCGCTTCTACCGCCTGCGGCACACCAGCAACGACAAGCTGATCCTGACCAAGTAATCGCGGCCTGGTCGCCCGCCTCCCTCCCTCCTGCCGGCAGCGCCGGCAGGGTGGGCGACCCGTCCGCGCCCGCTCTCTCCCCCTCGGTCTACCGCGTGCACCTCCCGGGTGTGCCGGTAACCGGGGGTTCCCCTGCCTGACCGAACGAACCCGATGACCCGCCCTACCGCCCTTTGCCTCGCCGTCTGGATGGCCCTGCCGCTGTCCGCCCATGCTGCTGCCGCGGCCACCGCCGCGCCTGATGCGCGCGACTTCGACCGCGTGCAGGTCACCGCCACCCGCACCGAGCGGGCAGTGAGTGACGTGGCGGCCACCGTGGATGTCATCGACCGCGAGCAGATGGACCGGCACCTGGTGCAGGACATCAAGGATCTGCTGCGCTACGAGCCGGGCCTGTCGGTCAGCCGCAGCGCCGCGCGCTTCGGCCTTGGCAGCATCCGCATCCGTGGCCTGGACGGCAACCGCGTGCGCGTGCAGACCGATGGCATCGCCATGCCCACCAGCTTCAACATCGGCTCGTTCTCCAACGCCAACCGCAACTTCACCGATCTGGACACGCTCAAGCGCGTGGAGATCGTGCGCGGCCCGGCCAGCTCGCTGTACGGTTCCGACGCGCTCGGGGGCGTGGTGGCCTTCGTCACCAAGGATCCGGCCGATTACCTGAAGGATGGCAAGGACAGCTACGTCGGCCTGAAGTTCGGCTACGACGGTGAGTGGAAGGGCCTGCTCGGCGGCGTGACCAGCGCGTTCGGCGGCGAACACTGGAGCGGCATGGTCAACATCAACCATCGCCAGGGCCAGGAAACCGGTAACAAGGGCGATGTTCGCAGCCTCGACAACACCCGTACCGCGCCCAACCCGCAGGACCGCGACGGTCGCAGTGGCCTGGCCAAGCTGGTCTATGCACCGAGCGAGGACCAGCGCTTCCGCCTGACCGTGGAAGGCAACGAAGACAACACCGATACCAACGTGCTGTCCTCGATCGACCGCACCACCACCACCGGCATGAAGGCGCGCGACACGCAGAACCGCACCCGCGTGTCGTTCGCCCATGAAATGGATGCGCTGGACAAGGGCTTCGCCGACAACCTGCATTGGCAGCTGTATACCCAGCACAGCGAGACCCACCAGATCACCGACGAAGACCGCGCCAACCGCAGCCGCCGCCACCGCGAGTTCAACTTCGACCAGCGCGTGTACGGCCTGCAGGCACAATTCAACAAGGCGTTCAGCACCGGCAGTGTCGAACACGCGCTGACCTACGGCTTCGAAGGTGCGCGTACCGAGATCCGCCAGAAGCGCGACGGCTATCAGGTTCTGGCCAATGGCCAGACCAGCACCACCATCCTGCCCGACGCCTTCCCGGTACGCGATTTCCCGATCAGCAAGACCACCGAGCTGGGCCTGTACGCGCAGGATGAAATGCGCATGGCCGGCGGCAAGCTGTCGCTGGTGCCGGGCGTGCGCGTGGATCGCTACGAGCTGAAGCCGGAAGTGGACAGCATCTTCGCCGACGACAATCCCGGCGTTGCGGTGGCCAGGCTGACCAAGACCAGCGTCTCGCCGAAGCTGGGCGTGGTCTATCGCTTCACCGACGAATGGTCGCTGTTCGCCGGCTACTCGCATGGTTTCCGCTCGCCGCCGTACAACGACGTCAACCTGGGCTTCACCAACTTCGCCTTCGGTTACACCGCCATCCCCAATCCGGACCTGAAGCCGGAAACCAGTGATGGCATGGAGCTGGGCCTGCGCTTCCTGTCACCTGCCGCCTACGTCAGCGTCAGCGGCTACTACAACGAGTACAAGGATTTCATCGAGTCGCAGTCGCTGGTCGGCACCAACGCCCAGGGCCTGATGGTGTTCCAGTCGCGCAACATCGCCGATGCGCGCATCTACGGTGCCGAACTGAAGGCTGGCGTTGACTTCGGCCAGATCAACCCGGCGCTGCAGGGCTGGGCGCTGCGCAGCTCGGTGGCCTGGTCGCGCGGCGACAACAAGACCGAGGACGCTCCGCTGGATTCGGTCGACCCGCTGCGCGGCACCGTCGGCCTGATGTACGACACCGACGCCTGGGGCGTCGAACTGGCCGGTACCTTCGTCAAGCGCAAGGACCGCGTCACTGCAGCGACGGTGTACCGCCCGGCCGGCTACGGCGTGGCCGACCTGATGGCGCACTGGAACTTCGCCCCGGGCGCGACCTTCAACGTCGGCGTGTTCAACCTGGGCGACAAGCGCTACATCGATTGGTCCAACGTGGGTTCGACGCTGTCGGCGACCAGCCGCGTGCTGGATCGCTACACCAGCCCGGGCCGCACCCTTTCCGCCAGCCTTGCCGTTTCCTGGTGACCTCATGAGCCGCGCCTTGTCCGCACGCAGGAATGACGCCATCACCGTGCAGGGCAGCGCGGCCTGGCCGACCCCGGCACAGCTGGCCACGCTTGGCACCGTGTTGTGCCTGTACCGCGCCGACGGCAACGAGCTCGGTGGCTGGCGCCAGGCGGTGCGCGTGCACGCCTGCCAGGGCGTGGACAGCGAAGGCGTACGCGAAAGCCTGTGTTTCCTTGATACCCGCGGCCGCTGCGTGTGGCGCCTGTACCTGCTGCCCGACAGCGATTTCCTGGCCTGGGACCGGCTGGTCGCGGCGCTGCCGCCGGGCCCGGAGCACGACAGCGATGGCAGTGTCGGCGAACGCCTGTGGCGTCGCCTGGCCGGTCACCTCGGTGGCCAGCGCTGGCGCCTGTGCACGCTGCGCCTGCATGCCGCGGACGAGGGCCGCACGCTGGCAGCCAGCCTGTCGACGTTGTCCTCGCTGGGCGCGGCCACCGCGCGTCGCATCGCGCGGTTGGAAGGTGCCGAAGGCGAGCTGGCGATCGACGATTGCTGCTGCGCCGACGCCGCGCGCCGGCCGACACCCCGTATTCCCGGCGACCTGCCGCTGATCCGCCTGTGATCCTTTCCTGATGGAACGCCCGCCGGCCCTGGAAGGCCTCTCAACGAACCTGCAACCCCGAAGGAAGACCCGATGAAGTTCCAGACAGCCAGCGTCATGCTGTTGCTCGCTGCCAGCGGCGTGGCCAGCGCGCAGCCCTCCGACATCGCCCGCGACCACGACAGCATCCTCGCCATGCAGGGCGAGTACACCGTCGACTTCGCGTTCGACGAGACCGTGCTGCTCAAGCCCGGCTACGAGCGTGCGCCGGCGATGCGCAGCGGCGGCAGCGAAGTGGTCATCGTGGTCGAGGACACCCCGCAGCGCATCGTGCTGCAGCACCTGTTGCTCGATGAGAAGAGCGGCCACATCACCAAGCACTGGCGCCAGGACTGGGTCTACGAAGCGCCCAGCCGTTTCGAGTTCAGCGCCGACCAGACCTGGCAGGTACGCCGCATTCCCGCAGCGGTGAACCAGGGCGCCTGGACCCAGTGCGTGTATGAAGTGAGCGATGCACCGCGCTACTGTGGCACCGGCAAATGGACGTACACCAACAACGTGCCGAGCTGGACCAGCGACCTGAGCTGGCGCCCGCTGCCGCGTCGTGAATACACAAAGCGCAGCGACTACAACGCGCTGGCCGTGGTCAACCGCCACACGCTCACGCCCAATGGCTGGACCCACGAGCAGTTCAATACCAAGGTGCAGCGCAACGCCGACGGCAGCCAGGTGGAGATCGCCCGCGAGTTCGGCTTCAACGACTACGTCAAGACAACCGAGGTCGACTTCACCCCGGCCCGCGCCTACTGGAAGGCCACCGCCGGCTACTGGGCCAAAGTGCGCCAGCGCTGGGACGGCTTCCTCGGCCAGGCCCCGGGCGTGCACCTGAAGACCAAGCTCGATGGCATGGCGATGATCATCCCGCTGTTCACCCAGGCCGAAGAGATCCAGTCCGGCAAACAGGTGAAGGACGCGCAGATCGACGAGGTCTTCGCCAAGTACGTGGAAAAGGCGCCGAAGGAAGGCTGATCGGCGCGGTAGGGTGCCGGACGTGCATTGTACCGGTGGGTGCCGAGCTTGCTCGGCACTGCATCCACGCCATGCGTGGATGCCTTTGCTTTCACAACGGCGTCAGGCCTCGCGCAACGCCAATGCCGGCGGCGTATGCAGGATCGCCCGCGTGCCCCACCAGCCCGCCAGCAGGCTCAAGCCGATGCCGACTACGCCGCCAATCAGCAGCCCCGGCCACGGCGGCAGCAATGGCAGCTCGAACACCTTCTGCGAGACCGCCACGCCGATCGCAGCGGCCGCGCCCACCGCCAGCATCGCCGCCAGCGTGCCCAGCGCGCCGAACTCCACCAGTACCGCGCCACGCAACTGGCGCCGGGTCGCACCCAGGGTGCGTAGTACCGCGCTGTCGTAGCGGCGCTCGCCGGCGGTGGCCTGCAGCGCGGCCAGCAGCACCAGCACGCCGGCCAGCAGGCTGAACACCATCACCAGCTGCACCGCCTGCGCCACGCGCTCCATCACATCGCGCACCTGCGAAATCACCGCATCCACGTCCAGCAGCGACAGGTTCGGCTGCGCGCGCACCAGTTCGCCCAGGCCCGCCGCCTTGCCGGCCGGCAGATGGAAGGCCGACAGCAGGTTGTGCGGGGTTTCGCCCACCGCATTCGGGTTCAGCAACACGAAGAAGTTCGGCCGGAAGGTGTTCCAGTCCGCCTTGCGCACGCTGGTGACGGTGAACTCGCGTTCCTGCTCGCCCACTGCAATGGTGATGCGGTCGCCCGGGTACACGCCGTAACGCTTGGCCCAGCCGATCTCCACTGATGCCTCCGGCGCCGTGCTGTCGTTCTTCCAGAAGGTGCCGTTGACCAGCGTGTTGGCGGGGGGGAAGGTGCTGCGCCAGCTGAAGTTCAACGGCCGGTTCTCGTCGTCGTCATCGCGCTGACCTTCGCCTTGTGCCGCTTGTCCGTCCTGACCGGGCTCGCGGTCCACGCGCAGCGGTGGCTTGCCATTGATCGCGATCAGGCGGCCGGTGGCCATCGGTTCGATGCTGGCGTCACCGGCGCCCAGTCCACGCAGCGTGGCCAGCACGCTGTCGCGCTGCTCGGGCTGGATGTTGATCAGGAAGTAGTTGGGCGTATCAGCGGGCAGGCGCTCGCGCCATTGCTGCAGCAGGCCCGGTCCAGTGACCGCCAGCAGCAACAGCGCACACAGCGACAGCGACAGCCCGACCAGCTGCATTACCGCCAGCATCCGGCGCCGGGTCAGCGCGGCCAGGCCCAGCCGCCAGTGGCCGTGCAGGCGGTGCTGCAGGCCGCGCAGCAGCTGCAGCAGCACGAAGCCGACCACCCCGGCGGCCAGTGCCAGCGTGGCCAGGCCGCCCAGCACCCACAACGCCAGCTTCAGGTCGCCGGTGACCTGCACCGCCAGCAGCAGGCTGGCCGCCAGCGCTGCCACATAGGCCAGCAGTGACGCCGGCGGCAGGGCAGCGAAGGAACGGTTGAGCACCCGCATCGGCGGCACCCCGCGCAGGCGCAGCAGCGGTGGCAGGCCGAAGCCGAACAGCAGCAACAGGCCGATGCCGGCGCCGGTCAGCGCAGGCATCGCCTCGGGCAACGGCAGGCGCTGCGGCACCAGGCTGCCCAGTACCTGCACCAGGCCTTCCTGCGCGGCCATGCCCAGGCCGATGCCGAGCGCACAGGCCGGCACCGCCAGCATCAGCAACTGCAGTGCCAGGCCAAGCAGGATGTCGCGCTGGCGCGCACCCAGGCAGCGCAGGATCGCCACCTGGTCGATGCGGCGCAGCGCGAAGCGGTTGGCCGCCAGCGCCGTGGCCACACCGGCCAGCAGCACGGCCAGCAGCGCGCTCAGGCCGAGGAAGCGCCCGGCCAGATCGAAGGCCTGGCGCACGCCGCGCTGGGTGTCATCCACGCTCAGCAGGCGCAGGCCCTTCACCTGTGGCAGCAGCCACTCACGCAGGGACGCGACCTGCCCGGGCGGTCCTGCAAACATCAGCCGGTAGTTGATGCGGCTGCCGGGGCCAAGCAGTCCCGTGCCTTCCACATCGGCGCGGTTGACCAGCAGGGTGGGGGACAGCGTCAGCAGGTCGCCGCCGGTGTCCGGCTCGGCCTCGATGATGCCGGCGATGCGCAGCGTGCCGGCGCCGAACTCGAGATCATCGCCGGCCTTCAGCCCGAGCCCCTGCAGCAGGCGTGGGTCGGCATAGGCCTGGCCCTTGGGCGGCATGCCGGCATCGGTGATCAACGTACCGCCGGGCGTGGCCCGTACCCGCAGCGCGCCGCGCAGTGGATAGCCCGCCTGCACCGCCTTGATGCTCGCCATCTGGCTGGCCTCGCCATGGAACAGCACGCTGCCGAAGCTGGCGATGCGGGTGTAGGCCAGTCCACGCCGTTGTGCCTCGTCGGCGAATGCCTGCGGCGGGTCATCACGCCCGGCGATGCCGAGATCGCCACCGAGCATTTCCGCCGCGCTGCCTGTCAGCGCCAGGTTGACCCGGTTCACCAGCGTGCCCACCGCGGTCATCACCGCCACGCCCAGCACCAGTGCGGCGAACACGGTGAGCAGGTCGCCGGCCAGCGCCTCGCGACGCAGCGCGCGCCACGCGTGCCGCAGCAGGTTCATGCCTGGGCTCCGCGCTCAACCGGCAGCAGGCGGCCGTCGTCGATACGATGGATGTACTGGCAACGCTGCGCCAGGCGCAGGTCGTGGGTGACCAGTACCAGGGTAGTGCCGCTGCCGGCGTTGAGTTCGAACAGCAGGTCGCTGACGTGCTGGCCGGTGGCATGGTCCAGCGATCCCGTCGGTTCGTCGGCGAACAGGATGCGCGGCCGGGTGACGAAGGCACGCGCCAGTGCCACGCGCTGCTGCTCGCCACCGGACAGCTGGCGCGGGTAGTGGCGGGCGCGATGGGCCAGGCCGACCTGCGCCAGCACTTCATCGACCCGCGTGCGATCCTCGCGCCCGGCGAGTTCCAGTGGCAACGCGACGTTCTCGGCGGCGGTCAGCGCCGGCAGCAGGTGGAAGCTCTGGAACACGAAGCCAACCTCGCGCGCGCGCAGCTGGGCCCGCGCTTCTTCATCGAGGTCGCCCAGATCCTGGCCCGACAGCGCAATGCGGCCCCGACTGGGCAGGTCCAGCCCGGCCAGCAGGCCGAGCAGGGTGGTCTTGCCCGAACCGGAGGCGCCGACGATGGCCGCGCTGGTGCCTTCATGGACGGTCAGGGTGATGTTGTCCAGTATGTGGACTTCACCCTCCGGGCCCTGCACGGATTTGCCGACCTGGTCGACGGCGATGGCGACGGGCGCGCTGCGGGGGGACAGGCTGTCGATGAGGAGACTCCAATGCGCAAGACGGGATGGAGCCGGCGAGCCGGCGCGATGATGGTGCTGCTGCTAGGGTTCCTGCTGTTGCCGGGGCTGGCCTGTGCCAAAGGTCCGGCTGGCACCGTGCTGGTGCTCGGCGACAGCCTCAGTGCCGCCCACAATATCCCTGCCGACGCCGGCTGGGTCAGCTTGCTGCAACAGCGGGTCAGGCAGCAGTCGAAAACCCCGGCGCGCATCGTCAACGCCAGCATGAGCGGGGAAACCACCGCCGGCGCGCTGACCCGCCTGCCGGGCCTGCTGGCCAGGGAGAAGCCGACCGTGGTGGTGATCGCGCTGGGCGGCAATGACGCGCTGCGCGGGCTGACCCCGGCGCAGGTGCAGGGCAACCTGGAAAAAATGGTGCAGGCCAGCCAGAAGGCCGGTGCCAAGGTGCTGCTGCTGGGCATCGACGTGCCGCCCAACTACGGACCGGCCTACCGCCAGCGCCTGGCCGCGGCCTACAAGGCGCTGGCCACGCAGTACAAGGTGCCGCTGCTGCCGTTCCTGCTGGAGGGCGTGGCCCTGCAGCCGGGCATGATGCAGGGCGACGGCCTGCACCCCACGGCGCAGGCGCAGCCGAAGGTGCTGGACAACGTCTGGCCGCTGCTCAGGCCGCTGCTCTGAACCGTTTGTGTACCTCTTGACGGAACTTCACATCGCGTCCACCGTCGATCCGGCATGTTTCACAAAGCTGAAGTTAGAGGGAATCACATGCGTCAGACGAAGGAGACCTCCGGCTTGGTGCTGGTGGTCGAAGACAACCGCAACATCTCCGAGATGATCGGGGAATACCTGGAAGGTCGCGGCTTCGAAGTCGACTATGCACAGGACGGCCTGGATGGCTACCGCCTCGCGGCGGAGAACAGCTATGACGTCGTGGTGCTCGATCTCATGTTGCCGCGCCTGGATGGCATCGAAGTGTGCCGTCGCCTGCGCAACGATGCGCGCAAGTCCACGCCGGTGCTGATGCTCACGGCACGCGACACGCTGGACGACAAGCTCACCGGCCTCGGGTTCGGTGCCGATGACTACCTGACCAAGCCGTTCGCGATCCAGGAGCTGGAAGCCCGCCTGCGCGCGCTGATCCGTCGCGAACGTCGCCAGGTCGGTTCGGAGGTGCTGAAGGTCGCCGACCTGGTGCTCGATCCGGTCAGCATGCGGGCTACCCGTGCCGGTACCGAGCTGCAGCTGTCGCCGATCGGCCTGCGCCTGCTGACCATCCTGATGCGCGAATCGCCGCGCGTGGTCACCCGCCAGGAGATCGAACGCGAGATCTGGGGCAATGGCCTGCCGGATTCGGACACCCTGCGCAGCCATCTGTACAACCTGCGCAAGATCATCGACAAGCCGTTCGACCGTCCGCTGCTGCACACCGTGCAGAGCGCCGGCTATCGCATTGCCGATATTGCCCAGCCGATGGCCTGATCGGGGCCCGGCCTGTGCAGCATCAGGCCTGGCCGGGCAACGACCCCGCACCGGGCACGGATGACCGGCCGGCGCTGCCGCCGGTCAGCGTCCGTGCACGACTACGGCGCAGCGCGCTGCCTATAATCGCAGCGCTCTGACCGGGACCCCGCAATGCCGCACGGCCTGCCGCGCAAGATCCGTATCGCCTTCATCCTGCAGGCAGTCCTGGCCAGCCTGGGCATCCTGCTCGGTGCCTGGCTGGTCTCGCTGGTGATCAAGCACAGCCTGGTCGGCGCCGCCCTGCGCGAGGAAGCGGCCTATTACTGGACGCTGCACGAGGCGTCGCCGGTGCAGCCGCCGCCCAACACCCACAACATCCGCGGCTACCTGCTGGAAAGCGGGCAGTCGGCACTGTCATTGCCGGCCAACCTGCGCACCCTGGAGCCTGGCTTCCACGAGCTGCCCCAGGACGACCAGCTGGTGCTGGTCGACGTGCGCCCTGCCGGTCGCCTGTACCTGGTGTTCCTGCGCTCGCGCGCGGAGATGCTGGCGTTCTGGTTCGGCATCGTGCCGGTGCTGCTGACCCTGTTGGCGGTGTATGGTGCCAGCTGGGTCACCTACCGTGCCTCCAAGCGACTGGTGTCGCCGGTGAACTGGCTGGCGCGGCGGGTCTCGCGCTGGGACCCGGGCCACCCCGAAGCGGCCGATCTGGAGCCGAACAAGCTGCCGGCGGACATGCAGGGCGAGACCCGCCAGCTGGCGGCCGCACTGCATTCGCTGGCCAACCGGGTCAGCGCGCACGTGGCGCGCGAGCGCAACTTCACCCGTGATGCCAGCCATGAGCTGCGCACGCCGTTGACCGTCATCCGCGTGGCCAGCGACATGGCGCTTGGCGATGAAACCCTGCAACCGCGCCTGCGCCGCAGCCTGCAGCGCATCCAGCGTGCAGGCCGTGACATGGAGGCGGTGATCGATGCGTTCCTGATCCTGGCCCGCGAGGCCGATGTCGAACCGCAGATCGAGCTGTTCGACGTCAACGACATCGTCCGCTACGAGGTGGACAACGCCAACGAGCTGCTGGGCAACCGGCCCGTATCGGTGCACCTGCACGGCGACGGCCCGGTACAGCTGCACGCACCGCCGCGGGTGCTGCAGGTGGTGGTCAGCAACCTGGTGCGCAATGCCTGCAGCTACACCGACGAAGGGCGTATCGACGTGCACGTGCTCAATGACCGGGTGGTGGTGCGCGATACCGGCATCGGCATGTCCGCCGAGGCGCTGTCGCGCGCGTTTGAACCGTTCTACCGCGCCGAGCCGAGCCGTCCGCAGGGCACCGGCCTGGGCCTGTCGATCGTGCGCCGGCTGTGCGACCGCTTCGGCTGGAAGGTCAGCCTGGCCAGCGAGCCGGGGCAGGGCACCGAGGCCACGGTGATCTTCCGCTGATCCTCCGACCCCATTGCCCGTGATTCAGTAGATCCACGCCATGCGTGGATGGGGTTGCGGTAGCGCCGGGCCATGCCCGGCGTCCGCAGTCCCTCAGTTGCAGTTGACCTTCGGCGCCAGCGCCCTGGTCCAGATCGCATAGCCGGCCGGGGTCATGTGCAGCATGTCCTCGCGGAACAGCGTCGCATCCGGCTGGCCGTCTGCGCCGAGCATCGGCGTGTAGATGTCGGTGAAACCGGTGTTGGGCAGCTTGGCCAGCGCGGCCTTGATCAGCGTGTTGGCCTCGTTGATCGCCGGCAGCAGGTGCGCGCGCGACGGGCTCGGCTTGATCGACAGGTACTCCACCTTGGTCTTCGGCAGGTCGCGGTGCACGCGCTGCACGAAGGCAACCACGTCGTCGCGCACCTGCACGGCGCTGCGGCCACTGTTGAGGTCGTTGTCGCCCGCGTAGAAGAACACTTTGCATGGCGCATACGGCACCACGATGCGGTCGGCGTACCAGGTGCTGTCGCGCACTTCCGAGCCGCCGAAGCCGCGGTTGAACACTGGCTGGCCAGGGAAGTCGGTGGCCAGGCTCTCCCAGAAGCGGATCGAGGAGCTGCCGATGAACTCGATACCACCGCGCGGCGGCGGGGTGGACTGGTCGGCGCTGGCGAAGCGGGCCATGTCGCCGGCCCAGGCCACGTTGGAGACCTGTTCTGGCACCCGGGGCGACTCGGCCGGGCTCAGCGCCTGGGCCAGCGGTGCGGCAGTCAGCAGGCCCAGCATCAACAGGCAGGTACGGCGACGGGACATCAGGCGCTCCAGCAGGCAAGGGGCATCCATCATAGGAGCATGCCCGGGCCGTTGCTTGCCCCTGGCAGGCCGTTCAGCGGGCCGGCGCGGGCTGCGGTTGGCGGCCTTGTGGCAAAATGGCCGCCATCTGCCTATTCCTGTGCACCCATGATTCCCTGCCGTGCGTCTGAGCGGTCGCTGCGCCGCGCCCCCGTTGCTGGATGTTCCACCCGTGGCTGATCAGTTCGGCCACCTGCCGCGCGGCCCGCGCCGCATCTTCCAGGCCGCCCGCTGGTCCTGGCAGGGCCTGCGCGCTGCCTGGCTGCACGAGTCCTCGTTCCGGCTTGAGGTCTACCTGCTGATCCTGCTGACGCCGATTGCGATCTGGCTGGGCCAGACGCCGGTCGAACGCGCGCTGCTGATCGGCTCGATGCTGCTGGTGCTGGCGATGGAGCTGGCCAACTCGGCCATCGAAGCGGTGATCGAACGCTACGGCAGTGAGATTCACGAGCTGGCCGGCCGCGCCAAGGACATGGGCTCGGCGGCGGTGTTCGTGCTGATGATGAACGTGTTGCTGTGCTGGGCGCTGGTCGTGGTTCCGCACGCGCTGGCCGGCAACTACGGCTGAAACCCCATTCCCCCACTGCCTTGAAGAGTTTCCATGTCCTTTGAGTTCCTCGCCGACCCCAATGCCTGGGTGACCCTGTTCACGCTCAGCGCGCTGGAAATCGTGCTCGGCATCGACAACCTGGTGTTCATTTCCATTGCTGTCAGCAAGCTGCCGGAAGAGCGCCGCCCGTTCGCCCGCAAGCTCGGCATCGCGGTGGCCTGCATTACCCGCATCGGCCTGCTGGTATCGCTGGCCTACCTGGCGCACATGGCGGCAAACCTGTTCACCGTGGCCGGCATGGGCATCTCCATCCGCGACCTGGTGCTGATCGTTGGCGGCCTGTTCCTGATCATCAAGGGCTGCATGGAGATCAAGGAACTGATCAGCGGTGGCGAGGATGAAGATCCCAGCACCACCAAGGCCTCGGCCGTGTTCGGCTACGTGATCGCGCAGATCGCGGTGATCGACATCGTGTTTTCGCTGGACTCGGTGATCACCGCCGTCGGCATCGCCGACCACATTCCGGTGATGGTCGCCGCGATCCTGCTGTCGGTGATGGTGATGCTGCTGGCCGCCAACCCGCTGGGCCGCTTCATCGATGCCAACCCGACCGTGAAGATGCTGGCGCTCGCCTTCATCCTGATGATCGGCGCGGTGCTGATCCTGGACGGCCTGGACGTGCACGTGCCCAAGCCCTACATCTACGCCGCGATGGGCTTCTCGGTGCTGGTGGAGTGGCTGAACCTGCTGATGCGCCGCCGCGCCCGCGAGCACAACGTGCCGGGCGCCGGCAACTGGTAAGTGCGCCACTGGCGTGTGAGTCCCTCAGAACCCCCGGCATTCCGGGGGTTCTGCGTTCTGCCTTGTAGAGCCGAGCCCGTGCTCGGCTGACCGGCCGGAAGCAGCCGAGCATGGGCTCGGCTCTACACCGGAACCGCGGTTTTTGCACTTGTGGCTGCGTTCCGGCTTCCACTTGTGAACCAGGATCAACAGTGTTTTCCCGGGGCGAGGCTTAATCCGGCGCAGCAAAGCGCGCAGGCTACGCACTCCCGATTCCCGCCCCCAGGACCCCCCATGAATTCCAGAGCCGCCTTGCTGGCGCTTGCCGTTGGCGCCTTCGCCATCGGAACCACCGAGTTTGCCCCGATGGGCCTGTTGCCGGTCATCGCCGACGGCGTCGGCGTTGGCATCCCCACTGCGGGCATGCTGATCACCGCCTATGCCGTGGGCGTGATGCTGGGCGCGCCGGTGATGACCCTGCTGATGGGGCGTTTCGGCAAGCGCACCGCGCTGATGCTGCTGATGTCGATCTTCGTCGCCGGCAATCTGTTGTCTGCGCTGGCGCCGAACTACGGGCTGCTGTTGTTGTCGCGCCTGGTCACCAGCCTCAACCATGGTGCCTTCTTCGGCATCGGTGCGGTGGTCGCCGCCAGCCTGGTGCCGAAGGAAAAGCAGGCCGCAGCCGTGGCCACCATGTTCATGGGCCTGACCATCGCCAACATCGGCGGTGTGCCGCTGGCGACCTGGGTCGGCCAGCAGCTGGGCTGGCGCCTGTCCTTCGCCGGTACTGCGGCGCTGGGCCTGATCGCGATCACTGCGCTGGGCTTCGCGCTGCCGGCATCTGCACCGGGGCCGCGCCCGGACGTGCGCCGCGAACTGAAGGCGATCCTGCAGCCGCAGGTGCTGCTGGCGATGGCCACCACCGTGCTTGGTGCGGGTGCGATGTTCACCCTCTATACCTACGTCGCACCGGTGCTGACCGAATTGACCGGCGCCTCCAATGCCTTCATCGCGATGTCGCTGGCCCTGATCGGCATCGGCTTCACCTTCGGCAACGGCATCGGTGGACGGATGGCTGACTGGTCGCTCGATGGCGCCACACGGATCCTGCTGGCCGTCCTGGCGGTGCTGATGTTCGTGCTGCCGCTGGCCTTCATGAGCCACGCCACCGCGGCGCTGGGTGTACTGCTGTTCGGTGCGGCGACCTTCGCCCTCGTGCCGCCGCTGCAGATCCGGGTGATGCAGGTGGCCAGCGAGGCGCCGGGCCTGGCGTCGTCGATCAACGTGGGTGCATTCAACCTGGGCAATGCGGTAGGTGCTGCGCTGGGGGGGGCGGTGATCAGCTCGGGACTGGGCTACGCCGCGATTCCGGTGGCCGGTGGCCTGCTGGCCGCGTCGGGCCTGCTGCTGGCATGGCTGGGGCGTCCGCGCACTGCGGTGGCTGAAGCCTGCTGAGGGGTGTTGGATTCCGGCAGGGCTTGCAGCCCTGCACCCGCTAAAGGCGAAGGCAACCGCCGAAGCAACAGCAACCGCAACAGCCGGCGCTGGTTTTCTGAGGGTTGGGCGGGGCGGTGTGGGTTGGCAGGACACGCCGTG
>NZ_KV791406.1:15075-24846 GCF_001807895.1 Stenotrophomonas sp. HMSC10F07 | reverse complement strand
CGCCTCCAGCAGCGCGGCCAGGTCGGCAGCCAGCGCCTGGGCGCGGGCATCGGGCGCTGCCAGCAGCATCGCCGCCATCCGTGGATGCGTGCCCAGCGCCAGCACACGCCGGCCCAGTTCGGTGATCGCGCCACTGCTGGACAGGGCGCCGAGCCGCTGCAGCAGTTCGCGCGCCGCGCCCATCGGACCCGCCGGGGGCGGATCGAGGAAGCGCAGATCGCTGCTGCCCCAGGCCGCCAGTTCCAGTGCCAGTCCGGCCAGTTCCACCTGGTCGATTTCGGCGCGGCGCTGCGGTTCCAGCCGCTGCGACTGTGGCCACAGCCGCCAGGCCACGCCCTCGGCGACGCGGCCGGCGCGGCCCGCGCGCTGGTCGGCCGATGCTTGCGCGATGGCCACCACGTCCAGCCGGGTGAAACCACTGTTGGGGTCGTAGCGCGGTTCGCGTGCCTGGCCGCTGTCGATCACCACGCGCACGCCGGGCAACGTCACCGACGACTCGGCGACGTTGGTCGCCAGCACCACGCGCCGGCGGCCATCGCTGGCCACCTGAAGTACGCGCGCCTGTTGTTCCACGGGCAGTTCACCGTGCAGCGCCAGGACCTCGACATCGCCATTGAGCGATTCCTGCAGGCCCGCCTGCACCCGCGCGATCTCGCGCTGGCCGGGCAGGAACACCAGCAGGTCACCGGGGTGCTCGGCCAGGGCCTGCTGCACCGCGCGGCGCACTTGCAGTTCCAGCGCCTCATCGCGGCGCGCCGGGAAATGGCTGATCGCCACCGGGTAGCTGCGGCCCTCGCTGCTCAGCCGCGGCGCATCGAGAAAGCGTGCCAGCCGCTCGCCGTCCAGCGTGGCCGACATCACCACCAGGCGCAGGTCATCGCGCAGCTGCGCCTGCACATCCAGCGCCAGCGCCAGGCCGAGGTCGCCGCTGAGATGGCGCTCGTGGAATTCGTCGAACAGGATCGCACCGACCTCTTCCAGCATCGGGTCGTCCTGCAGCATGCGGGTCAGGATGCCTTCGGTGACGACCTCGATGCGCGTGCGCGCCGAAACCTTGTTTTCGAAGCGGATGCGGTAGCCGACCGTGCCACCGACCTCCTCGCCCAGCTGCCGCGCCATGAACAGCGCGGCGCTGCGGGCGGCGACCCGCCGTGGTTCCAGCAGGATGATCTTGCGGCCCTGCAGCCACGGTGCGTCGAGCAGTGCCAGTGGCACCTGGGTGGTCTTGCCGGCACCGGGCGGGGCCTCCAGCACCAGTCGCTGCTGCGCGGCCAGGTGTTGCTGGATCTGCGGCAGCAGCGGGGAAATCGGGAAGAGCGAGGCGTTCATGTGCAAAGGATAAGGGGGCACGGCGGGCGCAGGTACAATGCGCGGGCACTTTTCCCCCGCGATGACCATGCACCTGATCGATATCGGCGCCAACCTGACCCACGACTCCTTCGACCGCGACCGCGATGCCGTGCTGGACCGTGCGCGCCAGGCCGGCGTGGTGCAGATGGTCATCACCGGCGCCAGCCGCGAGCACTCGCCGTTGGCGTTGCAGCTGGCCCAGCAGCACCCCGGCTTCCTGTATGCCACCGCCGGCGTGCACCCGCACCACGCGGTGGAATACACCGAGGAATGCGATGCCGAGATGCGCGCGCTGCACGCGCATCCGGAAGTGGTGGCGGTGGGGGAGTGCGGGCTGGACTACTTCCGTGACTTCTCGCCGCGCCCGGCGCAGCACCGTGCGTTCGAGCGCCAGCTGCAGCTGGCCGCGGACAACGGCAAGCCGCTGTTCCTGCACCAGCGCGACGCGCACGCCGATTTCATGGCACAGATGAAGAACTTCGAAGGCCGCATCGGCCCGGCGGTGGTGCATTGCTTCACCGGCGAACGCGATGAGCTGTTCGATTACCTGGACCAGGACTGGTACATCGGCATCACCGGTTGGCTGTGCGACGAACGCCGTGGCGCGCACCTGCGCGAACTGGTGAAGAACATCCCGGCCAACCGCCTGATGATCGAGACCGACGCGCCGTACCTGCTGCCGCGCACGCTGAAGCCGATGCCGAAGGACCGGCGCAACGAGCCGATGTTCCTGTCGCACATCGTGGAAGAGCTGGCACGTGACCGTGGCGAGGACGTTGCGGTGACCGCGGCCAATGCCACGGCCGCCGCCCGCGCGTTCTTCCGCCTGCCCGACGCGGGTTGATCCGTAGAGCCGAGCCCATGCTCGGCTCATCGCGCGCAGCGCGACGGACACGCAGAGCAGCCGAGCATGGGCTCGGCTCTACAAAGCGCTGTCCGGTAGCGCCGTGCCATGCCCGGCGAGCGAAGCGGCAAGGTCCGTCAGCCCTTCCCGATACGTCGGAAACCGTGGCGCCCACCCCAGCGCTTCACGCGTGCCACGGCTGTCGATGCGCTTGTTGCTCTCGTAGAAGCGCCGCAGCGTCGGGCTCAGTACCGGGTCATCCCAGGCCACGGCGGGCGGCAGCGCAAACCCGCCCAGCTTCGCGGCGAAGGCCAGCACATCCTGCGGCGGTGCAGGCTCGTCGTCGCTGGGCAGGTAGAGACCCTGCCGGGCCGGTCGCCGCATTGCGGCGATGATGACGGTTGCCAGGTCATCCACGTGCAGTCGGTTGAACACCTGGCCCGGGCGAACCACGTGGCGCGCACGCCCCTGCGCCAACTGCACCAGCGCATTGCGACCCGGCCCGTACAGGCCGGGCAGGCGGAACACCGCCGAGGCGATGCTGCGTTGTCCGGCCAGTGCACGCCACTGTGCTTCCGCGAGCAGGCGCTGCACACCAGCCGCTTCAGTGGCGTCGGCCGCGCTGCGCTCGTCGATCCAACCGCCGGCGCGGTCGGCATACACCGAGGTCGACGACAGATAGCCGACCCAGCGCAATGCCGGGCTGGCCTGCAGCGCGGGCAGCAGCAGGCGCAGTGCCGGGTCGCCCTCCGCGTCGGGCGGCACGCTGCACAGCACGGCATCGGCCTGCGCGATCTCATCGAGCAGGGCAGGCGACGGTGGCGTGTCGGCGTGCAGCTGATGCCGTGGCAGGCCATCGTCCGGCGCGAACGAGGGATCGCGCACCGTGCCGGCCACGCCTACGCCGTGCGCCTGCAGCTGCGCGGCCAGCACGCGTCCGCTCCAGCCCAGCCCGAGAATCAGTATCCGCGCGGGCAATGGGCTGGCCTGCAAGGCGGGACTCACGCGACCCGCAGTGCCTGGTAGGCCTGCAGGCTGCTGTAGGCAACCTGCAGCAGCAGGGCTTCCTGATCAGCCCTGCGCGCACGCACCAGCATGTCGCCAACAATCTGTTCGGCCTCCACCTGCTGGCCGGCCTCCAGATCACGCAGCATCGAGGCCTTCAACGCCGAGCCGGCCTGGGTCAGCGTGCCGCGCGCAGTGTCCTGCGCTGCCTCCGGAACCGGTTCACCGGCGGCTTCGGCGACGGCCAGGCACTCGTCGTAAAGGCCACGTACGATCGCCTCGCCATCATCGGTGGCGACGATGGTGCCGATATCCGCACGCAGCAGGCAGGTGGCTGCGGCCAGCGCGGTCAGGAAGGTGTACTTGATCCACTGTTCCTGGCCGATGCGCTCGCTGGCCAGGTGATCAAGGTTGGCCTTCGCGCAGACCGCAGCGAAGGCGCGCACGCGCGCGGAGATCGCGCCGCCGTCGCGCTCGCCGAAGGTGAGCTTGGCCGGCTTGCCCAGATGCAGCACCGCGCCATCGGGCGCCTTGGTGGCGCTGATGAAGCACAGGCCGCCGAGCACGGCGTCGCGGCCAAAGCGCAGATCCAGTGCGTTGTAGTGGTGCAGGCCGTTGAGGATCGGCAGCACGGTGGTGTTCGCGCCGACTGCCGGGGCGATGGCATCGATCGAACTGTCCAGGTCGTAGGCCTTGCAGCTGAGGATGACCAGGTCGAAGGGCTTCTGCGCGGCCAGTGCGGGCAGTGCATCAGCAGTGACGTGCTGAACCGGGAAACGCGCATCACCCAGTGGGCTGCGGATGACCAGGCCATCATGGTCCAGCTGCGCGGCGCGCGCGGGGCGCACGAGGAAGGTCACGTCCACGCCGGCCTGGGCCAGGCGGCCACCGAAGTAACCGCCGGTACCGCCGGCGCCGAGGATCAGGATGCGCATTGCACGTTCACCGTTTTCTGGGGGGAATCAGAACTGCGATTGTGCCGGAGATTGCAGGCAAAAAAGAGCCGAGCATAGGCTCGGCTCTACAGACTGCTGCATCCACGCATGGCGTGGATCCACTTCATCAGCTGCGCATACCCACGCCACGGCGCAGCAGCCACAGGGCCAGCGCCGTCAGCACCACCACGAAACCGATCATCAGGCCGTAGGCCACCGGCAGCGGCACATCGCTGCTACCCAGCAGGCCATAGCGGAACGCGTTGACCATGTAGAAGATCGGGTTCGCGTGCGTGGCCGCTTCGGCCCAGCCCGGCAGCAGCTTCACCGAATAGAACACGCCACCCAGGTAGGTCAGCGGGGTCAGGATGAAGGTCGGCACGATCGCCACGTCATCGAACTTCTTCGCATACACCGCATTGATGAATCCGGCCAGCGAGAAGATCGTCGCGCCGAGGATCACCGTGGTCAGCATCACGATCGGATGCGGGATTCGCACCGGGGTGAAGAACATCGCGATGATCAGCACGATCACGCCGACCATCAGGCCGCGCAGCACGGCACCGGCCACGTAGCCCCACAGGATCACCCAGTTCGGCATCGGGCTGACCAGCAGTTCTTCGACGTGGCGGCCGAACTTGGCACCGAAGAACGAGGAACTGATGTTGCCGTAGCTGTTCTGGATCACGCTCATCATCACCAGGCCCGGCACGATGAACTGCATGTAGGTGTAGCCGCCCATGTCACCCACGCGCGACCCGATCAGGTTGCCGAAGATGAGGAAGTACAGGGTCATGGTGATCGCCGGCGGCACCAGGGTCTGGCCCCAGATGCGCATGATGCGGGCAACTTCGCGGCGCACGATGGTCATCAGCGCGATGCGGTTGCGCTGGCCGTCGGTCAGCTCGGTGGTGCTCATGCAGGCTTCTCCATGTTGCCGGTGAGGCGCACGAACAGCTCCTCCAGGCGGTTGCTCTTGGTACGCATCGAACGCACGCGGATGCCGGACTCGTTCAGCGTAGCGAACACGCGGTTGAGGTCCATCGCGCGTGGCATGTCGATGTCCAGCGTGTGCGGATCCGGCGCGGTCAGCGTCGTGCCCTCGATCACCGGCAGCTGCGCCGGCAGGTCACCGTCGATGTCCAGCAGGAAGCCTTCCACGTCCAGCTTGGCCAGCAGGGTGCGCATCGGCCCCTGCTCGACGATCTGGCCATGGTTGATGATCGCCAGGTGGCGGCACAGGTACTCGGCTTCTTCCAGGTAGTGCGTGGTGAGGATGATCGTGGTGCCGGCAGCGTTGATCTCCTTCAGCACGCGCCACATGTCGCGGCGGATCTCGATGTCCACGCCGGCGGTGGGTTCGTCCAGGATCAGCAGCCGCGGGCGGGTCATCATCGCGCGGGCGATCATCAGCCGGCGCTTCATGCCGCCGGACAGCGTGCGGCTCATCACCTGCGCCTTTTCCCACAGGTGCGCGCGCTTCAGTTCTTCCTCGGCGCGCCGCTCGGCTTCCTCGCGCGGCACGCCGTAGAACCCGGCGTAGTTCACCAGGATGTCGAAGGGCTTTTCGAACAGGTTGAAATTGATCTCCTGCGGCACCAGCCCGATCAGGCGCATGGTGGCGCTGCGGTTGCGCACCAGGTCGCTGCCGAACACCTCCACCTGGCCCTCGCTGAGGTTGACCAGGGAGCTGATGATGCCGATCAGGGTCGACTTGCCCGCCCCGTTGGGGCCGAGCAGGGCGAAGAAGTCGCCCGGGGCCACTTCCAGGGAAACGCCCTTCAGGGCCTGGGTGCCGTTGTCATAGGTCTTGCGCAGGTCGCGCACGCGCAGGGCGGGCGCCGTATCGTTCTGGGATGCCAAGCTCGAAGCCTTCGCGCCCATGGGCTGGCGCTGGAGAGGGGCGGGGAGGGGCTATTATAGAAGACCCCGAGGGCTTGCCCCGGCTACACACTGTCCCGAAAAGTCGTGCCTGTTCAATTCCCCCTCAAGCTGGTCGGCTGCCGCATGCTGGCCCCGACCGTCGGCCACTACCAGTTCGTGCGTGACGATGGGCAGCCGCTGGATTTCCAGCCCGGCCAGTTCATCCAGGTCCATTTCAGCTACGCCGACGGCACCGAAACCAAGCGCAGCTACTCGCTGGCGACCATCCACGACCATGCGCTGGGCCCGGGCGAGGCGGTGGACATCGCGGTCAGTTTCGTGCCCGGGGGCGCCGCCACGGCCCTGTTCGAGGCGCTGGAGCAGGGCAGCCAGATCAGTGCGTCCGGCCCCTATGGCCGGTTCTGCCTGAATCCCGGTGACCACAACGCCCGTTACCTGCTGATCGCCACCGGTACCGGCGTTACCCCGTACCGCTCCATGCTGCCGCTGCTGGAGAAGGCCATGGCCGAACGCGGCGTGCAGATCGTGCTGCTGCAGGGCGCGCGCAGCCCGGGCGAGCTGCTGTACAGCGAAGATTTCTACAGCTTCGCCGAAAAGCACCCGAACTTCCGCTATGTTCCGTGCCTGTCGCGCGAACTGCCGACCGAACCGCACCCGGATGTACAGCACGGCTACGTGCAGCAGGCGCTGGCCGGTTTCACGCCGGACCCGGCCACCGACATCGCCTACCTGTGCGGCAACCCGGACATGGTCGATGCCTGCGCCGAGCTGCTGAAGGCGGCCGGCCTGGGCAACCCGCAGATCCGCCGCGAGAAGTACGTCAGCAGCAAGTAGGCCCGGGTGGTGCCGGCCGTTGGCCGGCAACCCCATGAACCCCGGTAGTGCCGGCCGCTGGCCGGCAACCCCCGCAAACCTGAGGCGGCACCCCGCCGCCCCCGGTGCCCGGCCTCAGTACGCGATCCAGGCGTCACGCCAGGCAGAGCCGGTGCCCGGGCGGTAGGGTTCGGCATTGACATTGCACCACGCGCCCTCCGGGAACGGGCGGCAGGCGTAGAGTTTGCCGTCGGCGCCCTTGACCACGGTTTCGCCCGGCGTGTAGCTGCCGATACCGTCCGGATACACGAAGTCATGGTCGCCCGGTGGCGGATCGACCGGATCCGGCAGCTGCGTGTCGAGCTGGAAGCGATGGCCCGGCTTCAGGTAGACGCGGTTCTCGGTGGCCGAGGCGATGGGTGTGATGATTCCGTTCTTCAGCACGCCCACCCGGGCATGCTGGGCAGAAGCGTTGACCTGGTGGCCCAACGCCAGCGGCCATTGCGTGGCGGAGGTCTGCCCGGTGGCGAGGGTGATCTTCGGGCTTTCCAGGTCATTGCCGTTGGCGTTGAACACGCGCAGGGCCAGGGTGGTACCGGTCTCCAGGTCACCCCGCGCGGTGATGGCCCCAGCGTCTTCCCACTCTGGTGGCGGAATGATGTCACCGCCTTCGAAACGTACGTCGGCACAGGTATAGAACGCTTCCTTCGAATCCGAGCGTTGCCAGGTGTTGTAGATGATGTGCTGGCCAGTACGCTTGGGCAGTGGGCAATCGAGTCGGTAGATGCCGTTGGCATCCTCGTCCACGTGACCCAGCGAGCAGAACTGCTCCAGATCGTCCCAACGCAGCGGGCTGCCCGGTTGCCAGCCTTCGCGGGTTACATAGAAGACCCAGTCTCGGGTCTTGTGCGGAGCCGATGCGAGGTACTCGAAGGTGTAGCGGCCGCGGGCGTCGGCGCGGATCGGGCTGGTCGACCAGTCCGTGCGATTGAGGTTCATGCCGCGGTACTTTGCATTGCCGCCGCTGCACAGTTCGCCATCAGGCACGACCTGGCGATGGTTGCCGTCAGCCTCGGCCTGGTTGATGCCGGCCCAGTCGTAGAAGGGCTGCGCGCCACCGATGGCCTTGGCTGCCGCACAGGCCGCATTGGTCGGATTCTCGGGGTTGGCCTGACGGCAGGCGTAGATGCGGCTGATCGGCTTGGAAAGGGTGCCGTGGGCCTGGGCCTCCTGTGAGGCGAAGAGCGCTGCGCACAGGGAGGCAGCAACTGCTGCAAGTAGGTGGGCTTGCATCGATGACGTCCTTTGACGCGTGGAAGACCCGCCGAGTTTCCACGCAGCAAAGAGCGTCCTCCATTCAACGGTTCCTAAAAAAACGAGGCTGGGAACCCATCGCCTTTTTCCATGCGACTTCCATCGCAAGAAACGTCATGCAGGAGGGGTGGCACCGAAGTGCCACCCCCGTCGAGTTCAGTACGCGACCCAGGCATCACGCCAGGCATAGCCGGTGCCCGGGCGATAGGCATCGGCATTGATGTTGCACCACGCGCCTTCCGGGAACGGGCGGCAGGCGTACAGCTTGCCGTCGGTGCCCTTCACCACGGTCTCGCCCGGCGTGTAGCTGCCGAGGCCGGCCGGATACACGAAGTCGAAATCGCCACCCGGCGGGTTGACCGGATCAACCGGGCCCGGCACCTGGGTTTCCAGCTGGAAGCGATTGCCCGGCTTCAGGTACACGCGGTTTTCGGTGGCCGATGCGACCGGCGTGATCACGCCGTTCTTCATCACACCGACGCGGGCGTGCTGCGCACTGGCATTGACCTTGCGGGCCAGCGCCAGCGGCCACTGTGCGGGAGCGGTCTGGCCAGCCGCCAGCGTGGTCTCCACGCGCTCCAGGTCATTGCCGTTGGCATTGAACACACGCAGGGTCACGGTGCTGTCCACGTCCAGTGCACCGTTGGCGGTCACAGCGCCGGCATCCTGCCACTGCGGCGGCGGAACCACGCCATCGCCGCCTTCGAAGCGCACGTCCATGCAGGTATAGAACGCCTCCTGCGAATCCGAGCGCTGCCAGGTGTTGTAGATGATGTGCTGGCCACTGCGCTTGGGCAGCGGGCAGTCCAGCTTGTAGACACCGCCTTCGGACAGCGGTGTGTTGCCCAGCGTGCAGAATTCCTGCAGGTCGGCCCAGCGCAGCGGGCTGCCCGGCTGCCAGCCATCTCGGGTGACGTAGAACTTCCATTCGCGGGTGGCGTGCGGCGCCGGCGCGCGGAACTCGAAGGTGTAACGGCCACGGGCGTCGGCGCGGATCGGCGTGGTCGGCCAGTCCGTGCGGTTCAGGTCGAGCCCGCGGTACTTGGGAATGCTGGCACTGCACAGTTCGCCATCGCGCACCAGTTCGCGATGGTTACCGTTGGCATTGCCGTGGGCAATCGCGCTCCAGTCGTAGAACGGCTGCGAACCGCCGATGGCCTTGGCGGCGGCGCAGGCCGGGTTGGTCGGGTTTTCCGGATTGCCCTCGTGGCACTGCTTCACGCGGCTGAGCGGCTTGGTCATGGTGCCGTGGGCGAAGGCGCTGCCGGACAGGGCCAGGCCGGCAACGACGGACAGTGCGAGGACTGCCCGATGGGACAGGTGCATGCAGAGACTCCTTTGCGAGGTATGGGAAACCCCATCGAGTCTTCACATGCAGACAGGCCGGCAATATCGGACAAGTTTGATTTCAGTGGCTGTCGTGCCTGATCTGCAGCACGCTGCTCAAAGCACTGCGGCCCAGGCAGAAGGCGGCGCGATGCGCACCGCCTTCTACAACGGGTCAGTAGGGCACCCAAGCATCGCGCCATGCACTGCCCACACCGGGGCGATATGCCTCGGCATTGACGTTGCACCACGCCCCTTCCGGGAATGGGCGGCAGGCGTACAGCTTGCCGTCGGTGCCCT
>NZ_KV791406.1:0-15055 GCF_001807895.1 Stenotrophomonas sp. HMSC10F07 | reverse complement strand
GGCGGCAGGCGTACAGCTTGCCGTCGGTGCCCTTTACCACGGTCTGGCCGGGGACGTAGCTGCCAATGCCTGCGGGGTACACGTGGTCGAAATCACCGCCCGGCGACGGCGTGCCCGCGTCAGGCACCCGGGTGTCGAGCTGGAAGCGGTTGCCGTCCTTCAGGTACACCCGGTTGTCGGTGGCCGAGGCCGCCGGCGTGATCACGCCGTTGCTGAGCACGCCCACGCGTGCGTGCTGCGCACTGGCATTGACCTTGCGTGCCAGCACCAGCGGCCACTGTGCGGCGGCAGTCTGGCCGCTGGCCAGCGTGGCTTCCACGCGTTCGACATCATTGCCGTTGGCATTGAACACGCGCAGCGCCAACGTGGTGCCGACCGGCAGCTCGCCGCGCGCGGTGACCGGGCCGGCATCCTGCCACTGCGTTGCCGGTGCCGTTCCGCCGCCGCCCTGGAAGCGCACATCCATGCAGGTATAGAACGCCTCGGTCGAATCCGAGCGCTGCCAGGTGTTGTAGATCACATGCTGGCCGGTGCGCTGCGGCAACGTGCATTGCAGCTTGTAAGTGCCATCGGCCGACAGCGGTGTATTGCCCAGGGTGCAGAACTCCTGCAGGTCGGCCCAGCGCAGCGGGCTGCCCGGCTGCCAGCCTTCGCGGGTGACGAAGAAGCGCCAGTCACGGGTGGCGTGCGGCGCGGTCGCCTTGAACACGAAGGTGAACCTGCCATTGGCATCGGGCTGGATCGGCGTGGTCTGCCAGTCACTGCGGTTCACGTCCAGGCCGCGGAAGGTCGGGTTGTTGCCGCTGCACAGCTTGCCGTCGGGCACCACGGCCTGGTGGTTGCCGTTGGCATTGGCCTGGTTGATGCCGTTCCAGTCGTAGAACGCCTGCGAACCGCCGATGGCCTTGGCGGCGGCACAGGCCGGGTTGGTCGGGTTCTCGGGGTTGCCCTGGAAACAGGCGTAGACGCGGCTGACAGGCGTGGTCATGGTGCCGTGGGCGAACGCATCGCCGGCCAGCAACAGGCCGGCGGCGGCCCACGAAGTGGCCAGCAGCAGCGGTGTGGATCGGAATGACATGGCGCATCCTTGTGGTCGTCGAAAGGGAACGGTGACCGCAGGCGCTGCGCTGCGCAGTGGACTTCCGGCGGCACCACGGCGAGTATCGAGTCGCGATGCAGGCGACGGAACCCTCGCAGTGCCGATCCGTGACTGCGCATGTGAAGCCCTTCCCGCAGGCTTCACGCAGGGCTGAACGGATGCGCTGGACGTCACGTGACCGGCGTGGCATCGATCACGTCATGGAGATCACGCTACGCAGTCCCGGTACCCACCCGATCTGCCTGGCACGAGAAACAGCCATGCGCCGCATTGTGCAGCTGGACGAACGCCACCGACGCGTCGGCAAACAGTGCATCCAGGTGGTCGGCCACCTCGGTGCCCGCACAGACCTGGGCACCGCACATCAGCGCGGCGTGGTCATAGGCACGCATCGATATCATCCGGCGCTGCACATACGGGGGCACCTCGCCTGGCGGCAGGACGCAACGGGTCACGCCGCGCTGCACGAAGATCGGGCCGGCGGCGCGATACGGTGAATGCAGCGGCAGGTGGACGTGGGACAGCAGGAGCAGCTCGCTGCCAGGCGCGGGATCGCTCAGGCTGATCCGGCAGGGATGGCCGCCGTTGGCGCCGGCCCAGCGACGCTGGATGCCGAGCGCGGCGAGCGCGCTGTCACTCATCTCGAACAGGTGCAGGAAGGGGCGATGGTCGATGCCACCGAGGTACCACGTGTGCATGAGCGTCTCCTGGGTCTGCGGCGGATTCTGCGCGTGCGCCGGCGGCCGTGCCCGCCGTTTTCAGACCCCGCATCGCCGCCGGGCCGGTGCACTGGCCCACGGGGCGCTGCGGGCCGCCGCCGATGCCGCCCTGTGCCGGCCAAGGCCGAGAGGCGGGACCGCCTGGTCTGCGCGCCGTTGGCTGCGGATTCGTCATTGCCCATCGCCGTCGGCGCGCTGCCCGTGTAAGTTGGGTCACATCTTCCGCGGCAGCCCGTCGTGGTCGACAGGAACGTCCTCCAGGGGAAACGAGCACGATGCAAAGACACCACCTCGCGCTGGCCGGGATGCTGGCCAGCCTGATGCTTGCCGGGTGCAGCCAGCCGACGCCGGCCGACGCCGGAAGCGCCAGCGATGCACCCAGCCGCCGCTTCGGCACGATCGACTTCCAGCCCTGCACACTGTCCACCGAAGGTGCCAGCGCCAACGTGGAGGCGCAGTGCGCCACCCTGCAGGTGCCGGAGGACCGGGCCCAGCCTGACGGTCGCCGGATCGGCCTGCGTGTCGCCTGGCTGGAATCGGGCAGCAGCGGCGCCGGCCAGCCCGACCCGGTGTTCTTCCTGGCCGGCGGCCCCGGCCAAGCGGCCAGCGAGGTGGCGGTCATCGTCGATACTGCACTGCGCCAGGTGCGCAAGCAGCGCGATGTGTTCCTGATCGACCAGCGCGGCACCGGCGGCTCCAACCCGCTCAGCTGCCTGGGCGCGGACGGCAAGCCGCTGCAGGTGGACGAGGATGCCGCGCCTTCCGAGGCATCGCTGCGCGATTACGCCCAGCGCTGCGCCGCATCGCTGCAGGGGCGTGCCGATGCGCGCTTCTACACCACCACCGAGGCGATCGCCGATCTGGATGCGGTGCGTGCGGCGCTCGGTGTGGACCAGCTCAACCTGGTTGGCGGCTCCTACGGTACCCGCGTGGCCCAGCGCTATGCCGGGGCCTATCCGCAGCACACCCGCAGCATCGTCATCGATGGCGTGGTACCGAACGAGCTGGTGGTCGGTGGCGACTTCGCGACCACCTTCGAGGATGCGATCGCCCTGCAGTCGGCGCAGTGCCGCAAGGATGCCGCGTGCAGCAAGCGTTTCCCGACCGATACCCGCGCGCAGCTGCGCAGCGTGGTCGACACCCTGCGCCGTGCACCGGTCTCGGTCGAGTATCGCGACCCGGGTACCAACGCACCCCGGCAGGATGTCCTGACCCCGGACAGCGTGGTCGGCCTTGCCTTCGCCTTCTCCTACGTGCCGCAGTATTCCTCGCTGCTGCCACTGGTGCTGGATGAAGCCGCACACGGGCGCTATGCCCCGTTGGCATCGCTGGCGCGCGGCGCGAACCGCAGCATGGATTTCCAGATCAACCGCGGCATGCAGTGGTCGGTGATCTGCAGCGAGGATGCGCCGCGCTACCACGCGCCGGCCGAGGATCCCGAGCGGCTGTTCGGCAACGAAGTGGCCAGTGCGTTCTTCGCGGCCTGCCCGGTATGGCCGCATCGTCCGGCGCCGGCAACCGATGCCGTGCCGCTGCGCAGCGACGTGCCGGCACTGCTGCTGTCTGGTGAGCTGGACCCGGTGACGCCGCCGCGTTACGCCGCACAGGTGCTCAAGGGCCTGCCCAACGGCCGTGCGCTGGTCGCCCGTGGCCAGGGCCATGGCACGTTGACCGCCGGCTGCATGCCGCGGCTGCTCGGCCAGTTCATCGACAAGACCGATGCCAAGGCGCTGGATGCCGGCTGCCTGGATACGCTGAGCTACGTGCCGGCGTTCACCTCGTTCAACGGATGGGAACCATGATCGTCGCCGACAACCTGCACAAGGCCTTCGATACCCGCACGGGCCGCATCCAGGCGGTCGCCAACGTCGGCTTCCGCGCCGGGGATGGGCAGATCACCGGCCTGCTCGGCCCCAACGGTGCCGGCAAGACCACCACCATGCGCATGCTCTACACGCTGATGACGCCCGATCAGGGCAGCATCACTGTCGACGGCATCGATGCGGCGCGCAATCCGGTGGAGGTACGTCGCCACCTCGGCGTGCTGCCCGATGCGCGTGGCGTCTACAAGCGCCTGACCGCGCGCGAGAACATCGCCTACTTCGGCGAACTGCATGGCCTGTCGGCCGAGCGCATCCGCGAACGCATCGAGGTGCTGTCGCACGCGCTGGACATGGGGGACATCCTCGACCGGCAGACCGATGGTTTCTCGCAGGGCCAGCGCACCAAGACCGCGATTGCCCGCGCGCTGGTGCACGACCCGCGCAACGTCATCCTCGACGAACCGACCAACGGCCTGGATGTGATGACCACGCGCGCGCTGCGCCGCTTCCTGCTGGGCCTGCGCGAAGAGGGGCGCTGCGTGATCCTGTCCAGCCACATCATGCAGGAGGTGGGCGCGTTGTGTGACCACATCGTGATCATCGCCAAGGGCACGGTGATGGCTGCCGGCAGCGCCGACGAGCTGCGTGCGCAGGCCGGCGAAGCCAATCTTGAGGACGCGTTCGTGAAACTGATCGGCAGCGAAGAGGGCCTGCACGCATGAGCATGATGTCGACCCTGATGACGGTGATGCGCAAGGAACTGCGCGACCTGTCGCGTGACCGCCGCACGCTGCTGCTGACCCTGCTGTTCGGGCCGCTGCTGTACCCGGTGCTGCTGCTGGGCATGGGCAAGCTGGCCGAGAGCCGGGTACGCACCCAGATCGAAGAGCCGTTGCAGATCCCGACCATCGGCGCCGAGAACGCGCCTAACCTGGTGCGCTTCCTCGCCGCACAGGGCCTCAATGCCGCACCGGCACCGAAGGACCTGGCCGAGGCCATCCGCACCCAGGACATCGATGTGGCGCTGCGCATCAGCGATGATTTCGGCAAGGACTGGGCCGAGGGCAAGCCGGCGCTGGTGGAGGTGATCAAGGACAGCACGCGTCGCGCGGCTGAAGTACCCAGTGCGCGCCTGGAGGCGGCGCTGGCCACCTACAACGGCCAGGTCGGTGCACTGCGCCTGATGGCGCGTGGCATCGACGCACAGGTGGCACGCCCGCTGGACGTGGCGCGCCAGGACCTGGCCAGTGCCGAGGCCAAGCGCGGCATGATCCTGTCGATGCTGCTGCCGGTATTGCTGACGCTGACCTCGTTCATCGGTGGCGCCTACCTGGTGATGGACGCCACCGCCGGCGAGCGCGAGCGGCAGTCGCTGGAACCCCTGCTGGCCACGCCGGGTTCGCGCAGCGCGATCGTCAGCGGCAAGATCGCCGCCGCCTGCGTGGTCGGTTTCGTTTCGCTGCTGCTGACCCTGGTCGCGTTCAAGGTGAGCGCGCAGATCGCACCCGGCAACATCGGCCGCCAGTTCAACATGAACGTCGGCTCGATGCTGCAGATGCTGCTGGTGATGTTGCCGATGCTGCTGATCGGCACCTCGCTGCTGACCTTCCTGTCGGCCGCAGCCAAGAGCATGAAGGAAGCGCAAAGCCACATGACCTGGCTGATGCTGCTGCCGATGCTGCCTGGCTATGCACTGGTGGCCTATCCGCTGAAGAGCGAGCTGTGGCAGTACGCCGTGCCGTTCCTGTCGCAGAACCAGATGCTGCTGAAGGTGATCCGCCACGAGATCATCACCCCGGCGGTCTGGGCGATCTACCTCGGCGCCAGCCTCGGCCTCGCCGCCGTGCTGTGGTTCGCCGCCGTGCGCCGCTACCACAACGAGCGCCTGGCGATCTCTGGCTGACCAAAAAGGGGACGGAGGGGATTAAGTCGTTTCTGCCTCTCCCGTCCCCTCCTTGCGCGGACGTCCTCGTCCGCGCATCTCCACCGGGCGCCCCAACGTCTGCTTCACCATCCGCAGGAACGCATCGTTCCCCATCGGGCGTTGTCTGGCGCTGTGGTTGCGGATCGCGGGTACGTCGGCGGACGCATTCACATCGCGCAGGAATTCGGCATACAACGTCGCCCTTCCCAGAGCGGTCGCTGCCAGCGCCTCGAACGCGGGATGTTGCGTCAACATCGGATCATCGCGTCGTTGAAGGTTGCCATGCACGCTGGACCACGGGTGATCTTCAGCGCTGACAGCAATTCCTGCACGGACGGGATTGCGTTCGATATAGCGGTATACGCTGAGAAGATACGCATCGCTGTCGATCATTGAGGAATGGAAGCGGCCCTGCCACAGAGGTCCACTGCGCCCGTGCCGCTGGTTGAAGGCCTGTACGTAGTTGTTGCCCTGCATGCGCATTGCACCAGCCAGACCCTGCTGTGTGGAGGGCGTGGCCAACAGGTGAACGTGGTTTCCCATCAGAACATAGGCATGCAGTGCGACGTGGTGCTTGAGGAAGGCGCTGTGCAACAGATGCAGGAACAGTTGGCGGTCGATGTCGTCGACGAAGATCGCGCCCTTGTTCACACCGCGCTGGATCACGTGATAGGCCTGGCCTGGCAGCATCAGGCGCGCTTGTCGGGGCATCGGATCTGGAGACTGGACGGGGTTTCAGCCTGTCATTGCGGCCGCGAAGCCGGACATCAGGCAACGCCGCGATGCCGTGTCGGAAGAGTCAAAAGCGACTTAATTCCCTCCGTCCCCTTTTGCGTACCGCGCAGGCGTCACCCCCATCTCGCGCTTGAACACGGTGATGAACGCGCTTGGGGTGTCGTATCCCATCGACAGCGCAACGCTGATCACCGGCTCGCCCGCCAGCAGGCGTGGCAGCGACAGCAGCACGCGCAGGCGCTGCCGCCAATGGCCCAGGGTCATGCCTGTTTCGGCCTGCCAATGGCGGGCGAGGCTGCGGCTGGACAGGCCGCTGGCGGCTGCCCACGCTTCGACGCTGCAAAGGTCGTCCGGCGACCGTGCCAGCGCCGCCGCGATCCGCCGCAACCGGCGATCCCGCGGCTGTGGCAAGGCAAGCGGCAAAGGCGTGCTGGCGGCGATCTCATCGGCGATCACGCCGGCCAGGCGTGCCTGCGCGGCGTCCAGCGCCTGATGTGGCCAACTCAGTGCGCGCATCATCGCGGCCTGCAACAGCACGTTCGGCTGGAAAATGCGCGGCACGGCGGGCAGCTCCAGACAGGCTTCGGCGTTGAAGTACAGGCTCCAGCCATCGAATGCCTCTGCCCCTACCAGGGCGTGAGGCAGCAAGGGCGGTATCCAGGCAACATGCCCCGCCGGCAGCAACCAGTGCAGATCGCCGGCCTCGATCCGCAGCAGGCCGTGGTGGGCACCCAGCACTTGGCCGCGCACGTGCTGGTGGCGCGCGGTGCGGCGCCGTCCGGGCACCCGCAGCTGCGAGGCCAAGACGAGTGGACCGCCTTCGGCGTTCGCCAAAGCGGGGTCAATCAACTTGGGCGATGTCTGATCTGCCATATCCAATGGCAGTTATACGGCAGAAGTGCCGACGGCTGGGCGGCACACTGGGCTCCCGATCCCACAGGAGCATCACCCATGCAGCCACAGGACATCCTTCCCGACCATCAGAACGAGGTACAGGCAAACGGCCTCACCGTGCGCAAGGGTAGCGTCGGTGCCTTCCTCGCCAGCGTCCGTGACTGGCAGGACCCCGCCAGCGATGACGCCACCCGCGCCACCGCCGAAGCCGACCTGCGTGCGCTGCTGCCGGGCCTGCATGCGCTGGGCCTGTTCCAGGTACTGGCCGCGCGCGATCCAGCACTGCAGCGCCTGATCGACAGCCTCTCCTGAAACGAACACGGCCCGGACATGCCGGGCCGTGTCGTCATTGCGGGGCGGAAACGACTTAATCCCCTCCGTCCCCTTTTCGTGGTCAGCTGCCGCCCGGGGCGAACACCAGGGTGCGGCGGGTGGTGACCGGTGCGCTGACCGGCTCGAAGCGCCAACGCTTGACCGCGTTCATGGCCTCGCGATCGAAGACGCGCGATGGCGTTGCGCGCAGCACACGGGCGTTGGTCACCGAACCGTCGGTGCCGACGGTGATTTCCACCAGCACTTCGCCGGAGGTGCCTGCGCGCAGCGCCTCGGACGGATAGCGCGGCGCCGGGGTGCTGACCGGGCGCAGGTTCGGCGCCGCAGCGGCCGCCGGAGCTGCGGCCTGGCGTGCGGCGCTGGCCTGCTGGGCGGCAGCCTGCTGCTGCTTCTGCTCGGCTTCGCGGCGGGCCGCAGCCTGGCGCTCGGCTTCCTGGCGCTCGTTGTCGCGGCGGGCGGCGTCCTGCTGGGCAGCGATCTGCTTGGCTGCGTCGGCTTCCTTGGCACGCTGCTCGGCCAGGCGCTGCTGTTCGGTCTGCTGCTTGCTGCGGTCCTCGGCGTCCTTCTTCGCCTTCTCGGCTTCGGCCTCGGTGCGCTTGGCCGCGTTCTGCACGCCCTTGGCCAGGCCGTCCTTCAGGCGCGGCAACGCCGGCGCAGAGGCGTCCACCTTCTCGATCAGTGCCACCAGGCGCTGCGCTTCGGTGTAGTCCTCGCGGCCCAGGTGCTGTTCGGCGGCGATCAGGGTGTAGGGCAGCAGGTCGGTCAGTGCGCTTTTCACCGAGGCGTCGTCCGGCGTCTTGTCGCGCAGGGCGAGGTAGTACTCGATGGCGTTGTCGCCAGCCGGCGCGTACATGCGGTTCTCGCGCAGGGCCTGGCTGGCCGACTCACGCAGCTGCTCGGTGCCCATCGACTGCACCTTGGCGGCGACCACCGGTGCGGCCGGTGAAGCGGCGGTGGGTGCGGCGGCCGGGGCCGGTGCGGCGGTTTCCTCCTTGCCCGAGCAGGCAGCCAGTGCCAGTGCCAGGGCAACCGGCAGCCACCGGCGCGCGGCGGTGATCGTTGAGACGTGCGACATCCTGCTCCCCTCTAGAAGACGACGTGACGTAAATCATTGATATGCATGGCCGGGACCAGCGGTCCGGGCGCGGCAGGGTGACGTTTCCCGACGCCACCGCCGGCAACGGCGAGGGTGCAATCTAGCATCCCGGCCACCGCCGCGTACAAGGGCCGTGGCCGGGATGAGCAACGGCGGCCGTGCCGTTGCCGGCGCCGACCTCAGTGGTCGTGCGCCTTGTCGTGCGACTTGCTGTGGCCGTTGGACATCAGCTTGTCGGTCCAGGCGATGCCGATCGCCGACAGGATGAACACGCAGTGGATGATGGTCTGCCACAGCACGCCGTTGGCAGTGAGAGTCGAGCAGGTCTGCTCACCAATGTTGGCAGCTGCGGACGCCATTCGCTCGGGCGGGCACAGCGGGATGCCACCCAGCGCGCCGGTTGCGATGAAGGTCTTCAGCAGGTGGATCGAGGAGATGCCGATGATCGCCATCGCCAGCTTCACTTTCAGCACGCTGGCATTGACGTGGCTCAGCCATTCCGGCTGGTCCGGGTGGCCTTCCAGGCGCAGGCGCGAGACGAAGGTCTCATAGCCGCCGACGATCACCATCACCAGCAGGTTGGAGATCATCACCACGTCGATCAGGCCCAGCACGATCAGCATGATCTGCTGCTCGCCCATCGACACCGAATGCGAGATCAGGTGCCACAGTTCCTTGCCGAACAGGAACACGTAGACGCACTGCGCCACGATCAGGCCCAGGTACAGCGGCAGCTGCAGCCAGCGCGAGGCGAAGATCAGCGTGGACAACGGGGAGAGCGGCGGGCGGTTTGCACTCATGCGGGGGATGCTGCGTTTCGGGGGAGAGGCGAGGTTACCGGCCCGCCATGACGGTGCCAACCCAACTCACGCACTAGACTTCAGGTTCCTTTCCGCACCCCGAGCCGACGCCATGATCGACCTGTATTACTGGCCCACCCCGAACGGCCATAAAGTGACCCTGCTGTTGGAGGAAGCCGGCCTGGAGTACCGCATCCACCCGGTCAACATCGGCTCGGGCGACCAGTTCAAGCCGGAATTCCTCGCCATTTCGCCCAACAACAAGATGCCGGCCATCGTCGACCACGCCCCGGTCGATGGCGGCGCCCCGCAGAGCGTGTTCGAGTCCGGCGCGATCCTGCTGTACCTGGCCGAGAAGACCGGCCGCTTCCTGCCCAGCGACCCGCGCGGCCGCATCACCACCCTGGAGTGGCTGTTCTGGCAGATGGCGGGCCTGGGTCCGATGAGTGGCCAGATGGGGCATTTCAATGTGTATGCCCCGGAAAAGATCCCGTATGCGATCGAGCGCTATGACAACGAGGTGCGCCGCCTGCACGGGGTGATGGACAAGCGCCTGGCCCAGCACGCCTTCCTGGCCGGCGACGCGTACACCATCGCCGACATGGCCAGCTACCCGTGGATCGGCGCCTACGACAAGCTGCCGGTGGACTTCGCCGCGTTCCCGAACCTCAAGCGCTGGCACGAGACCATCGCCGCGCGCCCGGCCACCCAGCGCGCCTATGCGCTGCGCCAGCAGGTGAACCCGAACGCCGGCAAGCCGCTCAGCGACGAAGAGCGCAAGCATCTGTTCGGCCAGCGCTGACCCAGTTCTGTGGGTGCCGACCGTTGGTCGGCACTCCTTACCGGCACTCCTTATGGGCAGAAGGTCATGCTGCCTTCCCGCACGGGCTTGGTTAGGATGGGGGACGACCGTCCCGCGCCCCGCGTGGAGGCGGACCTGCCGTTTGCCGGGATCCTCCATGCGCCACCTGTTCGCTTCGCTTGCCCTCATGCTCGCCACCAGTACCGCCGCCCACGCCGAAAAGCTGACCCTGGAAGCCATCACCGGCCCCCTGCCGTTGTCCGGCCCGACCCTGATGAAGCCCAAGGTGGCGCCGGACGGTTCGCAGGTCAGCTTCCTGCGCGGCAAGGACAGCGACCGCAACCAGCTGGACCTGTGGACCTACGACATCGGCAGCGGCCAGACCCGCCTGCTGGTTGATTCTAAGGTCGTGCTGCCCGGCACCGAGACCCTCAGCGATGAGGAAAAGGCCCGACGCGAGCGCCAGCGCATCGCCGCGATGACCGGCATCGTTGATTACCAGTGGTCGCCGGACGCGCAGCGCCTGCTGTTCCCGTTGGGCGGCGAACTCTACCTGTACGACCTCAAGCAGCATGGCCAGGCGGCCGTGCGCCAGCTGACCCACGGTGAAGGCTTCGCCACCGACGCCAAGCTGTCGCCCCAGGGCGGCTTCGTCAGCTTCATCCGCGGCCGCAACCTGTGGGTGATCGACCTGGCCAGTGGCAAGCAGCTGCAGCTGACCCGCGACGGCAGCACCACCATCGGCAACGGCGTGGCCGAGTTCGTCGCCGATGAGGAAATGGATCGCCACACCGGTTACTGGTGGGCGCCGGATGATTCGGCCATCGCCTTCGCCCGCATCGACGAGGCGCCGGTGCCGGTGCAGAAGCGCTACGAGGTCTACGCCGACCGCACCGATGTGATCGAACAGCGTTACCCGGCCGCCGGCGACGCCAACGTGCGCGTGCAGCTGGGCGTGATCGCACCGGCCGCCGATGCGCAGCCGCGCTGGATCGACCTGGGCAAGGAACAGGACATCTACCTGGCCCGCGTCGATTGGCGCGATGCGCAGCACCTGAGTTTCCAGCGCCAGTCGCGTGACCAGAAGCAGCTGGACCTGGTCGAAGTGGCGCTCGATTCCAACCGCCAGCGCGTGCTCGCCCACGAGACCAGCCCGACCTGGGTGCCGCTGCACAACAGCCTGCGCTTCCTTGAAGATGGCAGCGTGCTGTGGTCGTCCGAGCGCACCGGCTTCCAGCACCTGTACCGCATCGATGGCAAGGGCAAGGCCACTGCGCTGACCCATGGCAACTGGCCGGTGGACGAACTGCTGGCGGTCGATGAGAAGGCTGGCAAGGCCTACTTCCGTGCTGGCATCGAGACCTCGCGCGAAAGCCAGATCTACGCGGTGTCGCTGCAGGGCGGTGAGCCGCAGCGCCTGTCGAAGGCGCCGGGCATGCACAGCGCCAGCTTCGCCCGCAATGCCAGCGTCTACGTGGACAGCTGGTCCAACAGTACCACGCCGCCGCAGATCGAACTGTTCCGCGCCAACGGCGAGAAGATCGCCACGCTGGTCGAGAACGACCTGACCGATCCCAAGCACCCGTATGCGCGCTACCGCGATGCGCAGCGCCCGGTCGAGTTCGGCACGTTGATGGCTGCCGACGGCAAGACCCCGTTGAACTACAGCCTGATCAAGCCGGCCGGCTTCGATCCGTCCAAGCGCTACCCGGTGGCGGTGTACGTCTACGGCGGCCCGGCCAGCCAGACCGTCACCGACAGCTGGCCCGGCCGCGGCGACCATCTGTTCAACCAGTACCTGGCCCAGCAGGGCTACGTGGTGTTCTCGCTGGACAACCGCGGCACTCCGCGCCGTGGCCGCGACTTCGGTGGTGCGCTGTACGGGAAGCAGGGCACGGGGGAAGTGACCGACCAGCTGCGCGGCGTGGCCTGGCTGAAGCAGCAGCCGTGGGTGGACCCGGCGCGCATCGGCGTGCAGGGCTGGTCCAACGGCGGTTACATGACTCTGATGCTGCTGGCCAAGGCATCGAACCGGTACGCCTGTGGCGTGGCCGGCGCACCGGTCACCGATTGGGGCCTGTATGACAGCCACTACACCGAACGCTACATGGACCTGCCGGCGCGCAACGAAGCGGGGTACCGCGAAGCGCGCGTGCTGACCCATATCGAAGGCCTGCGTTCGCCGTTGCTGCTGATCCACGGCATGGCCGATGACAACGTGCTGTTCACCAACTCGACCAGCCTGATGAGCGCGCTGCAGAAGCGCGGCCAGCCGTTCGAGCTGATGACCTATCCGGGTGCCAAGCATGGCCTGTCCGGCGCCGATGCGCTGCATCGCTACCGTGTGGCCGAAGCCTTCCTGGGACGCTGCCTGAAGCCCTGATGCACAAACGGGAAGGAGCCCGCCGATGACACTGCCGCCGCCGATTCCCACCCATGGCGCGAAGCCTGCCGGCTGGTGGTCCCGTCACTGGCGCTGGGCGATGCCGCTGGCCGTGCTGCTGGTGTTGGCCGGTGCCGGTGGCGTGGTGGCCTGGAGCGTGCTGCGCTGGAGCGAGGCCGCACGCGAGAGCCCGCCGATGCGCGAGGCGATGCGCCGCGCTGGATGCAGCATCGAACTGGTGGAAGCCTTCGGCGAGCCGCTGCGTGCCGAGTCGATGCCGCTGGGCAGCATGCAGACCGCGATCAACGGCCAGCGCGACGTCGGCCTGACCGTGGCCCTGGAAGGCCCGCGCGCGCACGGCCGGCTGTTCGTGAAGGGCACCCGCAGCGACGACGTCTGGGACTATCCGGTGATGTATGTGCTGGGCGAGAACAAGCAGACGTTCGACCTGACCGCGCTGGATGATGATGAGGCTGCGCAGGAATGCGAGCTGCAGGCCTGCCGCGAACGCGGCGAATGCCCGCTGGCCGCGGCGTTGTGACCTCCGGCCGATTGTCGCCACAGCGCTGAGCGCGTAGGGTGCGGGCAACCCTGTCCTGGAGTGCACCATGAAGCCGATCGCGTTGGCCGTTGCCCTGGCCCTGACTGCCGCCCCGCTGATGTCCGCACCGCCGGCGCTGGCGGCACCCGCCGCCAAGGCCGCTACTCCGGCCGGCCCGGCCTGGGTGGCCCGCAGCAACGCACTGGCGCAGATCCTGCTTGATGCGCAGGGCCCGTTCCAGCCGGAAGAAACCGGCTTCTTCGGCGTGCCCGGCTATGACGACAAGGTGGCCGACCTCGGTGCGGACAATGGCAAGCGCTACCGCGCCGCGATGGCCAAGGCCCGCGATGAACTGAAAGCCAAGCTGGCCACCGAGCAGGATCCCAACGTCCGCCAGGACCTGGAGATCATGATCCACGCCGCCAACCAGAACATCGAAGGCAGCGAGCTCAACGAGAAGTACCTGCTGCCATGGAGTGACGCGCCGCAGACCATCTTCAGCGGCCTCAACCTGCTGCTGTCCGACCAGGTGCCGGCCGAGCGCCGGGCCAAGGCGATCGACCGCCTCAAGGCCTACGCCGGGCTGCAGCCGGGTGGCACCGCGTTCACCACGCTGGCCCGCCAGCGTTACGAAGAACGCTTGAAGGACGGCAGCCTGCTGCAGCCGACGAAGATCGAAGTGCAGCAATCGCTGGACAATGTCGAGACGTACATCACCGGCATCGAGTCGCTGCTGAAGAAGTACCAGATCGCCGGCGCCGATGAGGCGATGAAGGCCCTGGCCGGGCAGATGAAGGACTACGCCGCCTGGACCCGCAAGGACGTGCTGCCGAAGGCACGCACCGATGCGCGCCTGCCGGCGCCGCTGTACGCCTACCAGCTCAAGCAGGTCGGTATCGATATCGATCCGAAGCTGCTGATGCAGCGCGCGCAGCTGGAGTTCATGGAAACCCGCTCGGCGATGCAGCAGCTGGCGCCGCTGGTGGTGAAGGACAAGGGCCTGAAGGTGGCCGACCCGAGTGACCCGGTGGCGGTGATCCGCGCGCTGAAGGCCGACAAGATCGCCGACGACCATCTGGAAGGGCACTACCGCAAGGTGATCGATGCAATCGATCCGCTGATCCGCGAGCATGCCATCGTCGACGTGCCCAAGCGCGCCATGCAGATGCGCCTGGGTTCGGCCGCCGAGAGCGCGGCCAGCCCGGCCCCGCATTTCCTGCCGGCGCCGCTGGTCAACAACACCGGGCAGCAGGGCACCTTCGTGCTGCCGCTGGGCAACCCGGCGGCGGGCCCGGGCGCACAATACGACGATTTCAACTTCGGTGCGGCGGCATGGACGCTGAGCGCGCATGAAGGCCGCCCCGGCCACGAGCTGCAGTTCACCGCGATGGTCGAGCGTGGTGTCTCGCTGGCACGCACCATGTTCGCGTTCAATTCGGTGAATGTTGAAGGCTGGGCGCTGTATGCCGAGGCCGAGATGGTGCCGTACGAGCCGCTGGACGGGCAGATGATCGCCCTGCAGTTCCGCCTGCTGCGGGCCGCACGCGCAATGCTTGACCCGATGCTCAACCTCGGCCTGACCGACCGCGCCAACGGCGAGCGTGTGCTGATGGAGCAGGTCGGCCTGTCCAAGGCGATGGCCACCCAGGAACTGGACCGTTACATGGTGCGTATGCCGGGCCAGGCGGGCAGCTACTTCTATGGCTACACCCGCATCCTCGAACTGCGCATGCAGACCGAGCTGGCACTGGGCGCGAAGTTCGACCGCCTGGCGTTCAACAACTTCCTGCTCGACCAGGGCCTGCTGCCGCCGGACCAGCTGGCCGACGCGGTGAACAAGGTATTTGTGCCGAAGTACAAGCAGAAGTAAGTGGTAGCGCCGGGCCATGCCCGGCGAGCGCAGCGG
>NZ_KV791405.1:2960-19480 GCF_001807895.1 Stenotrophomonas sp. HMSC10F07 | reverse complement strand
GTAGCGCCGGGCCATGCCCGGCGAGCGCAGCGGCACACCTGAAGAGGGAAGGCGCCGGGCATGGCCCGGCGCTACCAGCGGAACATCAACCGCAGCTGGCGCGCTCGATCCGGTTCTGCGCATCCACCTGCACCGTCACGCGGTCCTGGCGGAAGTCCATGGTCACCGCCATGCCCGGCTTGACCACCCGTGCACCGCGCGCGCCGCTGGCGGCCACCAGCTTCTTGATGGTGGCTTCGTCAGCCGTCTTGCCGGTGAAGGCCTCGAGCGCCTCCGGCTTGCATTCGTGCGCGGCGTCGGCCACGGGCGCCGGCGTGGGATCGGGGGCGGTGCTGCCGCCGGCGTGACTGCAGGCGGCCAGTGGCAGAATGGCAAGCAGGGCAAGCGGATTGAGGCGCATCGTCGGGCTCCAGGCGTGGATGGTGGTGGCAGTGTCACCGCTGCCACCGTCAGGGCATGTCAACGCGGCCCCGTGTGTCATTACCGGCCGACCAGCGCCAGTGTCTCGCGCTCGCGCTGTTCCTCGCGCACCAGCCGCTGCAGCAGCAGGGCCAGGGTCACCACGTCCTGGTGGTTGTGGTCGGCCACCCGGCGCAGGTTCACCGCATCGCCGCCGCGCAGGAAGCGCAGCCATGCACCGGGTGCTTCCGAGCCGGGCAGGTCGTCCTCGCGCACCACGCGCAGCAGCTGGCGTTCGATGGTGGACAGCTTGCAGTTCTCCCAGCTGCCGCGATAGCGACGGCGCGTGGGGTAGAGCAGGTCGACATGGTCCAGTGCGGTGATCGGGTCCGGCTGCCGGGCCAGCCGGTAGCGCGCCTTCAGCAGCGGCGCATCGTAGCTGCGGCCGTTGTAGCTGCAGAACACGGTGGACGGTTGCAGCCAGCGGGCAAAGGTGGCCAGCATCGCGTCCTCGGCGGACATGGTGGCCATCAGCAACTGGCGGATGCGCAGGCCCTCGCCACGCTGCGGGCACACATGCCAATCGGCCGCGCCGATCATGAAGGCACGGGTGCCAGTGCCGCCGGCCAGGCCGGTGGTCTCGGTGTCGAAGAACAGCAGATCGCGTGCAGCCACGTGCTGGTCTTCGCGCTTGGCGAAGGCCAGCGACAGCGGGGCAGTTGGGATCGGCTGAGGTTGCAGCGATTCGATCAGGAACAGACCCGGCGCGATTTCCTCGCCCGGCAGCTGGCGATCCTGTGCGCTGGCACGTGCCGGCGTGGCGCCGCTCCGCGAGCGCATGCCGAGCAGGCGATGCAGGCTGCCCACTTCCGGCCGCCGCAGTTGGGCCGGTGTGTGTGCCGATGTGGCCGCCGCAGCACCTGTGGGCTTGTGGCGGATCTCCTGCTCGACCCAGGCGAACACCGAACGCTCGGCCGGTGGTTGCTGCGCATCGTTGGCGGCCGGTGGTGCCGGTGGCGCAGGGGCAACGTCCGACGCCGCCGGCGTGGCCGCTTTAGGGTCGCCGGCCTGCTTCCGCAGCAGGCGCAGCTTGTCCAGGCTCAGGCTCACGGTGCCAGCAGCTCCATCGGGTCGCGTGCGGACGCCACCACGTCGGGCACGTGCCGGCAGGCCTCGGCGTCGAACAGGTCGAGCACGCGCAATGCCAGCGCGCGTGGCGAGGTTTCATCCTCTTCCTGTGCAGCCAGCACCGGGCCCACGCAGGCCGGGCAGCCGGCCTTGCAGTCGCAGCGTTGCACCAGTTCACGCGCGCGCTGCACCAGCTCCGCCTGACGCTGCCACAACGGCTCGCTGAGGCCAACGCCACCGGGGAAGTTGTCATACAGATACACAGTGGGCACGAATTCCTGCAGCAGTTCGACCACGCCAGGATCACCCTCGCTGCCGCGCAACTGGCCACGGCCGCTCTGGTCGGCGATCGCAAACCAGGAACCATCGCCGTTGCCGACCGACTTCTGCAGGTCGCGCGCATCGGCCATCACCGCCACGGTGGCGACGATGTGCAGCGCATACGCCGCACCGAGGAAGCCATCGAGCGCATCCTGCCTGCTGGCGAAGGCGCGCAGCAGCAGTGCCTGCGGCAGCTGCCACCACACTGCGGTGGTGTGCAGTTCCTGGTCGGGCAGGTTCACCGGACCGTAGCCGATGTTTTCATGGGTGTAGTAGCGGATCTTCTTGTAGCCGGCCACGCGCCGCACCACGTGCACTTCGCCATGGTGCGAATCACCGCGCCCGGCCACGCCACCATCGAAGCGGTCCAGCACCTTGAGCTTGGTGAAGTCGATGCTGTCGGTGTAGTAATCCACATGCGTGCGGGTGACGTAGGCCTTGCGGCCCTCCCAGTCGAGCGTCTCCACCTGGTAGGGCGTGGACTGCACCATGTGGATGGCGCCTTCATACAGCGTGAGCGCAGCGGCGGAGTAATCGACCTCGGCGATGATCTGCTGGCGGCCGTCGCTGCGGTCGACCACCACGAAGTTGCCATCGGCCACCGCGCGCAGGCTGACCGCGTTGGCCGGATAACTGTCGGCGATCCATTCCCAGCGCTCGCCTTCGCGGTGGATGACTTCGGTTTCGGCCAGCGCTTCCAGGAACACTTCCGGGTCGATCGGGCCGAAGCCATCGCCGACCCGGAACGGCAGTTCAAAGGCCGCGCAGCGAATGTGGTCGAACAGGATCAGCGGCTGGTCTGGCGCAATGCGCGCATGTTCGGGCGAGGCTTCGGCGAAGAAGTCCGGGTGCCGCACCACGTACTGGTCCAGCGGCTGCGAACTGGCCACCATCACACCGAGTGCGGGTTGCTGGCGGCGACCGGCACGGCCGAAACGCTGCCAGGTGGCGGCCACGCTGCCGGGGTAGCCATTGAGGATGACCACGTCCAGGCTGCCGATGTCCACGCCCAGTTCCAGCGCCGAGGTGCTGACGATGCCATCGATGTTGCCGGCGCGCATCGCACGCTCGGTCTCGCGGCGTTCGGTCGGCAGATAACCGCCGCGGTAGGCGCGGATGCGGTGCGGCTTGCGCGGGTCGTGGTCGAAGATGTCCTTCAGGTACTTGGTCAGCACCTCGACCATCAACCGGGTCTGCGCGAACACCAGGGTCTTCAGCCCGGACTTGATCGCGATGCGGGCGATGCGGTTGCTCTGCGAGCGCGCCGAGGCACGCAGGCCCAGGTCGGGGTTGATCACCGGCGGGTTCCACAGCAGCACCTGCTTCGGCCCGGTGGGCGCACCGGATTCAGTGATGGCAGTCACCGGGGCCTCGATCAGCGCTTCCGCATGCGCCTGCGGGTTGCCGATGGTGGCCGAGCACAGGATGAACTGCGGTTGCACGCCGTAGAACGCGCAGATGCGCTTGAGCCGGCGCAGCACGTTGGTGACGTGGCTGCCGAACACGCCGCGATAGGTGTGCACCTCGTCGATGACGATGTAGCGCAGGTTCTCGAAGAACTGTGCCCACTTGGTGTGGTGCGGCAGGATGGCCTGGTGCAGCATGTCCGGGTTGGACACCACGATGTCGCCATGCAGGCGGATCGCCTGCCGCGCATCGCCGGGGGTGTCGCCGTCGAAGGTGAAGGCCTTGACGCCGAGATCGCCGGCACGATTGAGTTCCAGCAGCTCGGCCACCTGGTCCTGGGCCAGTGCTTTGGTCGGGAACAGGTACAGCGCCTTGGCCTTGTCCTGCATGGCCGCGCTGACCACCGGCAGGGTGTAGCACAGCGACTTGCCGCTGGCGGTGGGGGTGACGATGGCCACGTGCTCGCCGCGCTGGCTGGCCTCCCAGGCTTCGGCCTGGTGGCTGTAGAGCTGCTCGATGCCGCGTGCCTTCAGTGCAGCGGCCAGCGCCGGTGGTACCGAGTCGGGAACGGGCGCGTAGCGGCCTTCACGGCCGGGAATGGCGAAGCTGCCGGTGATGCGGTCCTGGTAGCGGCGCTGCAGGCGCGCGCTGAGCAGGGCGCCGTCGCGGGCGGGCAGGCCATCGCGGGTGGCGAGCTTCTGCTCGGCATCGGCGGTGCGCTTGGCGAGTTCGTAGGCCATGGAAGAGGGAGGGAGCCGGGACGGATTGCGAGGGGTCACATGGCACCACATCCGTGTCTCAGGATGTGAGACACCAGCATGGGAACGAGTGAACCGTTCAGTGCCACGGGGCGGGACGCTGCGCGATGTCCGCGTCAAGCGCGCGGCGGCGGAGCAGGAACTGCACGGTGCAGACCACGATCTGCACCGCGTGCCAGCCCGATGCCAGCACTGCGAGCACCCCCCAGCCATAGGCAGCCGCCCATGCAGGATCCGGACGGAGCGGTGGCATTCCGCCAGTGCCGAACACCAGCACGCACAGGAGCAGGCCCAGCCATGCCAGATGCCACGACCCTCCTGTGGGCGGATAGCGCCGTCGGTCGCTGGCGAGGCACCATGCTGTCCCTGCGCCCAACACCCATCCATCACAGGCGCGCACTTCCAGCACCATCGAGCGCCCGCGGGAGAATGCCGCAGCGTGCTCCCATTCCGCTGGAAGCTGCACACGCCGGTCATTGCCGAGCAACCACACCCGGGATGTCTGGGCAGTGCGTTGGTAGGCGCGCAGGCGTCCGCGAACCTGCAGCACGCGCTGAGCTGTCGCGGGGCTGTTGCGGCGAGGGAGTGCCAGCCAGGCCGCCAGCCCGGCGATGGCGAGCAACGGCATGGCCAGCAGCCCCGGGGCGCCAGCGGCGGCCCACAACGCCAGTGCGGCAACCACCAGCGGGGAAGGGCGCAGGCCGGGTCCCCGTCGCATCGAAACTTCTTCGGGGGTCTCCAGGCGCTCGCCACAGACGCGGCTGGTGGCTGCATCCGGCCGTGCAGCAGCGATAGTGAAGCCATTGAGACGCACCACCATGGCCACGTTCTCACCCAGTACGACTTCAGCTTCATTGCCTTCCGAGACGTAGGGCCATGCCTGTCTTGGCACCAGCACGGGAATGCCACCCAGAAAGCAGTCACCGATCGGGAAGCTGTTACGCCACGCCCCACCGGTGAAGGCGCCATGCAGCCGCTTCACCTGGTCGTCGTGGTCGCAGCCGGTCAACGCGCGCACTGGTGCCAGTGCCCTGTGTTCGTCCGCGTCCAGCGTCCGCAGCGTGCTGCCCCGGCGCAGCGAGGCGATGCCGGCGCGGACACGTGACGTCCATTCGACTGCGCCCGCGATGACCATCAGGCACACGACCGCCAGACCAACCAGTACTGCTGCGCGCGACATCAGCAGGCGACCTGCCGGCGCGGCAGGCGTGTGGAGGGAGCTGTCATCAGCGTGGGTCTTGACGGGAAACCCGCAGGATGCCGTCCGCATCCCACGGGGGGAATGAAGCTCATTGCAAACTTCAGTGTCCGGGCCGCGCAACGATGATGCGCGACACAGCCTGAATGCCCCCGCCGTTGCCAACGAAATCTGAAGCCGGCATCCGTATGCTTGGGCGCTGGACGCAACCAACAGGGTGGATGGCTGTGGCACGACGTGGAACGCAGGGAGCACTCCTGGCCGGCATGCTGCTGGCCGGCATCGCACAGGCGCAGCAGGCCGCGCCGGTGGCGGTGCCCGATCCTGCACCCGTTCCCCCTGCAGATGCGCCGCCCGCCCCCACCGCACCGATCTCCACCACCTTGCCGCAGGACAACGTCACCACCCTCGGCGAAGTGCGTGCGCTCAAGCCCGATGACGAGCCGCTGGACCTGTACCGCTTCAAGAACCCGGTGAAGTTCGGCGATAACCGTTTCAGCCGCGACTGGAGCGAACCGCCATCGCCGGAGCAGGTCAGCATGGGCGGTGGCTACATCATGATGGGCGTGGTCAAGGGTGTGCTGGCGGCAGCCAAAGGCATCAACAAACTCACCGGCGGTCCCGACCAGATCCAGGCGGCCGTGGCGCGGCCACCCCCAGAGCTCAGTGCCGAACAGCAGCAGCGCGCGCTGCGGTTCTCACAGGAGCAGGATGCCGGCGACACAGCGCCAGTGAAGTAGGCCGGTATATCCTGCGGGTTCCCCCACCAGTAATGCTGTCATGTCCCTGCGTTCATTCTGCCTGCTGGCCGCGTTGCTGCCGGCCTCCGCCTTCGCGTCCGGTATCGCCGATGGCGGCGCCTGCCGCAATGGCGCGTTCCCCTCCCAACAGAGCCGGTTCGCGCTGGCGCGGGTGGTTGATGCACCGCGCCTGTACCTGCTCGGCGACATGGAGGGCTGCCCCGCCAAGGGCGAACCGGCCTGCCGCCAGCGCAGCTATGTGGTCAACGGCGATACGGTGGTGACCGGTCGCGACCTGGGCCGTTACCGCTGCGCGTTCTTCCCGAACAAGGTGGGCGGCAGCGCCGGCTGGGTCGACCGCAGCAAGCTGCAGCCGTTGCCGGCGGCCGTGCCCACGCTGCAGGACTGGACGGGCCACTGGAAAGATGGCGACAACGGCCTGCGCATCACCGTGCAGGGTGGGCAACTGCACGTGGATGGCGACGCTTACTGGCCCTCCGCCAACCCCACGCCGGAACAGCGCCCGTATGGGCCGAACCTGGGCCAGGTGGAAGCGCGTGCCACACCGCAGGGTGCCGATGTCGAGTTCGCCGAGGATACGTGCCGGGTGCGTGTGCACTCGCTGGGTGAGGTGCTGATCGTGGCCGACAACAGCGAATGCGGTGGCATGAACGTGCGCTTCAATGGTGTGTATCGGCGCGCGGGGAAACGTTGAAGGACGCATGAGGGTGGGGCTGGTAGATCCACGCCATGCGTGGATGCCGTTCGCGATCCGATCGGTGGGGTCAGAACCCTTTCGCTGGCGAAAGGGTTCTGACCCCAGGATCAGCGCCGTCGCTCCAGCCACCACAGCAGCGATGCGCACAGCACGAACGCCAGCCACCACGGCCAGCGCGATCCCGGCACGGGTTGCATCAGCGACGCGGTTGCCGGGGAGCTGCCCGCCAGCGCCTGCGTGGTTGCATCGATCATTGCCTGCTGATGCAGCGCGGGCGCGTCCTTCGGGTCGAATGCATAGCGCCAGAGGGTAGCGTCGCCGTGCTGCAGGCGCTGCCAGCCCGCCTCGCGCGGCCACCAGCCCGCGCAGCGCAGGACTGACGTCGCGCCATCGACGATCAGCGGCGTGCCTTCGCCGCGTGCGTTGAAGACCTGCAGCGGCGCCTGCACGCCGCATAGCGCCTGCCGTTCGCCCGCCCAGCTGATCGGCTGTGGCGACCACAACGCCTCAGCGCTGCCCTGCGCCCGCGCCAGCGTGGCAATCACGCCGCTCCACAGTTCGCCGTGGCGGTCATCGCGGCCGGCAAGTACCCAGCGCCAGCTGTCGGTGATGGGCAGCAGGCCGATGCGGCCTTTGCCGGTAGCGCGCCAGCCACCGACAGCCTTGCCGGTGCGATCGTGCAGCAGCGCGTTGCTGCCAGGTACCTGCAGCGCCAGTGCTTCCAGTGTGGGCAGCGCGGCGTCGTGCGAACTGCGGTCTGCCTCTTCGCCGTAGCCGGTCGGCAGCGTACCCGCGGCGAGCGGGCCACGTCGTGCGGCGAGGACCGCGCTCTCGCCGTCGCCGGGAAGTTCGAGGACCTGGCTGCTGCCATCACCCCGCAGCGGCAGGCCCAGGTCGTGCAGGCGTTGGCGCGCGCTGGCCGAAGGGGCGCCCGCACTGCGTACCAGCACGCCCAGTCCTTCGCGCAGCGCCTGCCGCACAGCGGCCAGCTGGGCGGCATTCAATGCCGCCAGGCTGCGCTCGTCCAGCAGCAGCAGATCGCTGCGCGCCAGCGACGCCGCGTCCAGCGGCAAGGCCCCGTCGCCAACGCTCAGGCCGGCACCGGTATCGGCCTGCACCTGCACGCGGATGCCGGCATCGGCTGCCCAGCGGCGCAGGTACTTCAGTTCGGGGCCCGGCGCGCTGGCACGCACCTGCAGGCGCAACGGCGCCGCCGGCAGGGTCTGCTGCGGCACCGGTGCGCTGTCCACCACATGGCCGTCGGCATCGAGCAGGCGCAGCTGGAATACGCTGCGGCCTTCGGCGCGGGTGATGCCACTCAACTGAACGTGGCCGTCTTCGGCAACATCCGCGCGATCGACCACGCTGCCGGCCGGGTCGAGCAGTTCCGCCTTTGCCCTGGCAACGCCACGCGCCTGTGCCTGTACCTCGAAGCGTGCGCCGGGCGCGGCGTCGGCCGGTGGCTGCAAGGCGACCCAGCCGCGCGGCGTCGCTGTCGGCTGCCAACGTACGTCGCGTGGCAGTACTGCGTCGCGGTCACGCGCGACCAGGCCGGCACCAACCAGCGTCAGCGTGGAGGCCGGATGCTGCCGCAGCGCGGTGGCCAGGTCGGGTACGCGCTTTGCGCCGGGCACATCGGCAGCTTCCGGCAACAGCCACAGCGGACCTTCGCTGGCCGGGAACGCGCCGGCCCTGCTGGCATCGATTCCGAGCACAACCAGCCCGCCTGCGGGTTGCTGGCGGGTGGGCGGCACCAGGCAGAAATACAGCAGCGTGGCGACGATGACCTGCAGCCCGATCACCTCCCAGCGGCGGCCACGGTGCGTGGTGTTGTTGCGCGACTGGCGAACGCTGGCGATCGCCACGATCACAGCGAGTGCCAGGGCGATCCACAGGCTCAGGCCGGAGGGGTTCATGGCTGCGCCTCCAGCGCGTCCAGGTAGCGCTGGCCCATCGCATCGGCGGCACCGCGCCGCATCGCCTGCGGCAGTGGACGCTGCAGCGCCCGCCACAACTGAGCGCGCAGGCGCTGGCGGCAGTCGCGGCAACCGGGCTCGATGCGCAGCTGCTCGATGGCGGCAGCCAGATCCAGCGCATCGGGCAGGTAGGCGGCATTGCGCTGCTGCCAGGCAGCGAGTGCATCGAGGTCGGGCACGCTGGTGTCATCACCGAGGCGCTGCCAGGCTTCAACGATGGCCCGGTCGGGCGGGGTTCGGGCGGCCAACGGCAGTTCACGACTGGCCAGTCCGGCGCGATCACCGCCGAGGCGACGGCCTTCATCGATCGGTGGCAGCTCTGGCCCGACCCGGGCCAGATAGATGCGTTCGGCCTGCTGCACCTGCTTGATGAAACCCAGCGCCTTGTAGGCAAACGGCAACGCCTGCTCTGGCCGGCCCTGGCGCAGCTCGCCTTCGGCCGACCACATCTGGTCCAGCGCGGCCTTCAGCGTGGCCCGGGTCTGCGGGTCGAGCAGGGTCGCGGCCTCGGCATGGTCATGGGTGTGGCCGTATTCGGAGAGCACATCGGTGGCGCTGCCGAACACCGGTGGCGAATCGGCATTGGACGCCTTGCCGCCGTGATCGTGGCCATGCTCATCGTGTGCCCCGGCCTCGGTGCCATGGTCGTGCTCGTGCTCGTCGTCGTGGCTGCCTGCAGCTGGCGCATCGCTGGTGGGCAGGTCGCTGGTCGGCGGCGGCTTCGGTGCGCCTTCGCTTTCCTCACCCAGGAACTGGCCGTAGCGCAGGCGCAGGATGCGCTGGTCGACACCGATCGCATCGCTGCGCTTCACGAAGTCCTCGGCGGCGAGGCTGCGTCGCTGCCGGATCAGCGCTTCGGCATCGATGATGATCTGCCGCTGGCTGCGGAAGTAGGCCGGCAGCGTCTTCTTGATGCGGCCTTCCAGTTCGGCACCGAGTGCAACCTCGGCGCTGGGCAGGCGCAGGATCACGCTGCTGCTGCGCCCGGCCTGCGGTGTTGGCGCGTGGTTGTCGCGTACTTCCAGCTGGGCGATGACATCGCTGCCGGGCTGCGCGCCCAGCGCAGCCAGGTCGAGGGTGTACGCGAAACGCCGTGCAGTCGCTTCGCCGCTGCCGGTGAGGCCGACACTGCGGCGAACGAAGGTGATGTTCTCGCCGCTGCCCTGGGTAATGGTGATCGACAGCGTTGCCTGCGTGGCCACGGCGTAGTCATCGCTGGCTTCGAAGCGCAACGACCACTGGCGTTGCCCGGGCGTGCCCAGCACCAGGGTCGCGGCGGGCTCCAGCACGCGCACGCTGGGCGCACGATCAGCGACCACATCCAGGCGATGCAGGTGGGTTTGGGCCAGTGCAGGTTCGCTCACCACGCGGTACAGCACAGGCACGCGCGCCACATCCTGCGCCAGCCACTGCCCATCCTGCTCGCTCAGCGGCAGCCGGCGGCCGTCGTGGAACTGCAGCCATGCCTTGTCCGGCGCGCGATCGAAGCGCAACGACCACGACAGCCTGCTGTCCGCGGCGACCTTGGCATCCAACGCGTTCTGGGTGCGCGTGGCCTGGCCGGTATAGGCCGGTGCGTCGATCCGCAGGCGGGTGGACTGAAGGTGCAGCGGGCCGGCGGCAGCCGTGCTGACAGGCGCCGATGTGCGGGCCGGCGCGGAGCCGGGGCCGGAACGTGGCCAGCCGAATGCCAGCACAGTGATCGCCAGGCCTGCGACCCAGCTCAGGGCCAACGCCCTGCGCGGCCATCGCGGACGCAGGTCCGGTGTCGCGCGCTCCAGCGTGGCCAGCACATGCGCGCGCTGGCGCTGCTGCAGCGGATTGAGCGTTGCCATATCGGCGAACAGCAGGTCGGCACTGTCCTCGCTGGCACCGCCGGCATCGAGCTGACGCTGCACCCACTGTGGGTCCAGCTGGCGGGCACGTGCCGTGGCGAGCGCTGCGCAGGCGAGCACGCTGACCGTGCCGACCACGCAGGCGATATCGAAGCCCGCCAGGCGCAGCGCCAGCGTCGTCGCGGCCAGCGCCCACGGCAGGCCCAGCAGCAGGGTAACGAGTGCACGGCGACGGCGTGCGCGTTGCCAGGCGTACTGCAGGGTGTTCATGCGGCCCCCCTGCGCCGGCGACTGCTGGCCACCCAGCGCTCCAGCGCGAACAGCACCACGATGACCAGCAGCAACCACGTGGTTGGCTCACGCGCTGGGGGCGCTATGGCGGGCAGTGCGGCCCGGCGTGGTGCCTGGTCCTGTGCATCGCCGAGGCGCGGTGACGCTGGCGGTTGCAGGGCCAGCAGCAGGGCACGCGGCAACTGCGGGTCGCGCAGCGCAGCGTTGCCTGAGGCATCCCAGTCGCCGGGTAGTGACAGCAGGACGCCGTGGCCGATGCGCTGCTGCCACAGCAGTGGTGTGCCGTCGGCGTTGCGCAGCAGGATGCCGGCGCCGCGAGCAGGATTGCCGGCGCTCACTGCACGACCGCCGTCGCGCAGCCACGCCTGCCAGCTCGCCGGCAGTGCATCGCTGCGGCTCCATACGCCGATCTCGCCGCGTTCGGGCAGGGCATCGGCCGACAGAGGAGCGAGCGGCGCCTGCATGCCCCACGCGCGCTGCAGTGCGTTCACCCAGTGCTGGGCGGCGGCCGGCGCATCGCTGTGCACGCGCAGACGCGGCATCGTCGCGGCACTCGGTTGCGGAGTGGCCGGTATCGGTTGCGGCCGCCACTGCACTTCGCGCGACAGCTGCAGGCGGGCGCCATCCAGACCGGGCAGGGGATCGGGAACGTGCACGGTCAACGCGGTGCCGGCGGGCAGCTGTGCATCCAGCTCACGCAACAGGCTGGGCAGCGATGCGCTGGATGCCGGCGTTGCCTGATCGATGCTGGGGAAGCCGGGCGCCAGCCAGTGCCAGTTGCCCGCTTCGGCGGTGCCGCGCAGTGCGGTCGCGTCCAGTCCGGGAGCCACTACCGTCCAGGCAGTGGGGACCGGGGCAGGGCCGACCAACGCAGGGCGCGCCAGCAGCATGGCCAATGCAGCCAGCAGCAACAGGCGCACCAGCAGCAACGGCCAGTCATCGAAACGGATGCGCTGGCGCGGGCGGATCTGTGCACGCAGCCAGCGCAGCGCGGCGAAATCCAGCGGCGTGTACGGATGGCGCCGGGCCAGATGGATCAGCAGCGGCAGCAACCACGCAGCGAGCGCGGCCAGGCCCAACGGGAACAGCAGGGTCATGCACCGCCCCCACGACCGAACAGCACCTGCAGTGGATGATCCAGCGGCTGGTCGAGCCAGCCGGTGGCACTGGCGATGCCGCTGGCCTGCAGGCGCGACTGCAATGCGTTGCGTGCGTCGGCGAAGCGCTGCAGGTAATCGGCGCGGATCGCCGCGCCATCGCCCAGCAGTTCCTCGCCCGTTTCCGGATCGCGGAAGCGATGGCCGGCGTCGAACGGGAAATCGCGCTCGTCGGCGGTGAGGATCTGCAGCAGTGCCACTTCACGGCGTGCGCTGGCCAGTTGCTCCAGCAGCACGATGCAGGCCGCGTCGAAGCCATCACCAATCGCCAGCAGCAGGTCGCCCGGACGCACACGCTCCCACAGCGGGCGCAGGCGATCGGCCACGGGCCAGGCGCCGCGTGCCTGAAGGGCATGCAGTTGCAGATGCACGCGGTCACGCTGGCGTGCGCCGTTCGCTGCGGGCACCAACTGCAGTCCATCGCCATTGATCGCCAGCAGGCCGAAACGGTCGCCCTGCTGCAGCGCCAGTTCCACCACGCAGGCGGCCACGCCGCGCATGTGATCCAGGCGCGTGCGCTGCGGTGCCGCGCGATCGGCCTGGCCGGCCGAGGCGGTGGCATCGAGCAACAGCCAGACCGTGATCGGGCTTTCGCGTTCGGATTCGCGCACGAAGAAGCGGTCCGAACGCGCGTACAGCTTCCAGTCGATCTGGCGCAGCTCGTCGCCCGGTTCGTAGGCCCGGTACTGGGCGAACTCGAGGCCGGCACCGCGGCTGCGGCTGGCGTGCTGGCCGATGCCACTGGCGCCGCTGGCCAGGCGCGGCCGCAGCCGCAGCAGGCGCAGGCGCGCACGCAGTTCCGGAGGCAAGGTCAGCGGGGTACCGGCGTTCACGCGTGGCTCAACCCGGGAACGGCACGGCCTGCAGCAGGGCGGCGACCACGTCGTCGGCACGCTTCTGCTCGGCCTCGGCGGCGAACGACAGCAGCAGGCGATGGCGCATCACCGGTGCGGCCAGTGCCTGCACGTCCTCGCGGGTGGCGGCGAAGCGGCCCTGCAGCAGTGCGCGCGCTTTTGCCGCGAGCACCAGCGACTGGCCGGCGCGCGGACCGGCGCCCCACTTCACCCATTGGTTGATCGCCGCCGGGGCGCCTTCGCCTGGCCGGCTGGCGCGCACCAGGCGGGTGATCCAGGCCAGCACGTCGGGGCTGACATGCACCTGCCGCACAGCCGCCTGCAGGGCGATCACCGCCTCGGCATCCATCACTTTCGGCACCGCGTCGGTGGCACCGCCGGTGGTCTGTTCCAGGATCCGCCGCTCCTCGTCTTCGCTGGGGTAATCCACCAGCACGTGCAGCAGGAAGCGGTCCAGCTGTGCTTCTGGCAGCGGGTACGTGCCGGCCTGCTCGATCGGGTTCTGCGTGGCCAGCACGAAGAACGGCGCGGGCAGCGCGTAGGTGGTTCCGGCGTAGCTGACGGTGCGTTCCTGCATTGCCTCCAGCAGTGCGGCCTGGGTCTTGGGCGGGGTGCGGTTGAGTTCGTCGGCCAGCAGCAGGTGGGTGAAGATCGGGCCCTGCTGGAAGCGGAAATGGCGATGGCCGGTGCCATGGTCTTCCTCCAGCAGCTCGGTGCCGAGGATGTCACTGGGCATCAGGTCGGGGGTGAACTGCACGCGCCGGAACTGCAGTTCCAATGCCTGGCCGAGCGAGCGTACCAGCAGGGTCTTGCCGAGCCCGGGCGCACCTTCCAGCAGGCAGTGGCCGCCGGCCAGCAGGCCGATCAGCAGCTGCTCGACCACGGTGTGCTGGCCCACTACCGCGCGTGCGAGCGCGACGCGCAGTTCATCCAGGCGCGGCAGCAGGGAATCGAGGTCGGAGGAATTCATGGGCGTGCAGGTCCTGTCAATTGTTCAACGCGTACATCACGATGTTGACGCCAAAGCGGGTGTTGTCTTCGGCCAGGAAGCGCTTGTTGCGCCAGTCGTAGTCCCACTCGCAGCCATAGTCCTTGTTGCTGTAGAGCAGGCCCAGCCGACCATCGACCTCGATGCCCTTCAGATAGTCGTGCACCAGGTCGTCGCCCCAGCCGTTGAGTTCGAAGCTGGTGGCGGGCGGACCGTCCGGGAAGCGGAAGAAACTGCGGTACAGCGCGTGGCTGTTGGGCAGTTTCTGCAATGCCTTCGGACCGAACAGGCGGCCCATCTGTGCCTCGAACGAGGTGGCGAACAGCCCGTCGATGTCATGGTTGCAGTCGTCGACGAAGACGAAGCCGCCATTGCGCACGTAGCGCACGAAGTTCTGCCGTTCGGCAGCGTTGAACTCCACCATCGTGTGCCCGGCCAGGTAGCAGAACGGCGCTTCCAGCATGCGCGGGTCGGCCAGGGCCACCACGTGTTCCTGCGGGTCCACGCGCAGCGATGTGTAGTCGATCAGCGAGGTGATCAGGTTGGATGGCATGCGCGCGTCCACGTCCCAGTCACCGGAGTCGTACTGCAGGCGGGTGAACCAGAAGTCGTAGCGCGAACTGCGCGGGCCTGCCTGTGCCCAGGCCGGCAGCGCCGCCGCCGAAGCGGCAGCGGCCAACCAGCGCAGGCAGGCCCGGCGATCCATCAGACCGCGTCGGACAGCGAGGTGAAGGTGAAATCGCGCAGCTTCATCGGCGGGATCATCATCACGTAGCTGGATTCATCACCGGCCACACGCACCGGCTTGCCCAGCTCTTCGATGTTGTTGAGCATGATCACCGGCGACTCGTTGAAGCGGAAGTTCTTCACCGGATGCTTGATCTGGCCGTTCTCGATGTAGAAGGTGCCGTCGCGGGTCAGGCCGGTCAGCAGCACGGTCTGCGGATCGACCATGCGGATGTACCAGGTACGCGTGACCAGGATGCCCTTCTGGGTGCCGCGCACCAGCTCGGCGGTGCTCTTGTCGCCACCGCTCATCAGCAGGTTGCCCGGCGAGGCCTTGGCGGTCTTGCCCTGCTTCTGCGCCCAGAAGCGCGAGTAGTCCAGATTGGCGATCCTGCCGTTCTCGATGATGGCCATGCGTTCGCGCGGCAGCCCTTCGTTGTCCCACGGCAGCACCGGTGCATCCGGATGCCACGGGTCGGCGATCATGGTCACGCGCGGATCGTAGACCTGCTCGCCCAGCTTGTTGCCGCCGCCCTTCTTCGACAGGAAGCTGCGGCCTTCATCGGCCGAGCGTGCACTGAAGAAATTCATCATGAAGCTGATCAGGCCTGCCGCTGCGGCCGGCTCCAGGATGACCGTGTACTTGCCCGGTTCCAGTGCCTTGGCTTCGGCCGATTCGGTGGCCTTGCGCATGGCGATGCGGATGTCCTGGTCAGCCTTGAAGTCCGCCGCGTCCTTCAGGTTGCGGCCGACCCAGCCCGAACCGCGGCCATCTTCGGTGCGCACAGTGCAGGTGTAATCGAAGTTGGTGGTGCGCTGGTAAGCGAAGTTGCCGTTGCTGTTGGCGGTGGCCTGGAAGCCCTGGCCGTCCTCCAGGAAGCCGGCGGCGATCAGGCCGTGACCACGGCACGGGGCGATCGAATCGGCGGCGACCTTGGCACGGAACGCCGGATCGATGGCAGCAGTGGATTCGCTGAAGGTGGGGCTGGCGCGGTAGCTCTGCTTGCCGATGGCCGGCATGAACTCCGGGTTCTCCGGGGCCAGGCGGGCCAGGTCTTCGGCACGGCGTACCACGCGTTCCAGCGCGGCGTCGTCGAACTCGTTGATCGAGGCAGTGCCGACGCGCTTGCCGAAGGCGACGGTGACCGCCAGCTCGGTGTTGTCGACGATGCCACTGGTGGAGACATTGTTCAGCGCGAAACGGATGTTGCCGCTGATCGCGCCGGCCAGCACGGCGGTGCACTCGTCGGCCTTGGACAGGGCGATGACCTTGTCGAGGATGGCCTTGGCCTGGGCTTCGGTGAAGATACTCATGGTGTAAGGGCTCCTGACCGGTCAGCCGAGGCTGCGTGCGGTGTTGATGACGTTGATGCCGTTGAAGCGCGCGGTCGACGAACCGTGCGAGACCGCCGAGACCTGTCCCGGCTGGCCCTTGCCGTCGAAGAACGAACCGCCCAGGCGGTAGTCACGCTCGTCGGCCACGGCGGTACAGGCGTTCCAGAACTCCGGCGTGCGGATCTGGTAGGCCACGTCTTCCAGCATGCGGGTGATCTGGCCGTTCTTGATCTCGTAGAACAGCTGGCCGCCGAACTGCGCGTTGTAGCGCTGCTGGTCGATCGAGAACGAACCGTCACCGATGATGTAGATGCCGTTCTCCACGTCCTTGATCAGGTCCGGCACGCTCAGCGGCTTCTTGCCCGGCGCCATCGACACGTTGGCCATGCGCTGGAACTGCACGCTGGACCACGAGTCGGCATAGCAGCAGCCGTCGGACTCGGTCTTGCCGAGGATGTGGGCCTGGTCGCGGATGGTCTGGTAGTCCACCAGCTTGCCGTTGCTGATCAGGTCCCAGCGCTTGCACTTCACGCCTTCGTCGTCGTATGCCACTGCGCCGAGGCTGCCCGGCTGGGTCTTGTCGGCGAAGATGTTGACCAGCTCGCTGCCATACTGGAAACGCTGTTCGCGCTTGTCCAGGGTGGCGAAGCTGGTGCCGGCGTAGTTGGCTTCGTAGCCGAGCACGCGGT
>NZ_KV791405.1:0-2940 GCF_001807895.1 Stenotrophomonas sp. HMSC10F07 | reverse complement strand
CGTAGTTGGCTTCGTAGCCGAGCACGCGGTCCAGTTCCAGCGGGTGGCCAATCGACTCGTGGATGGTCAGCCAGGTGTGCGACGGGTCGAGCACCAGGTCGTACTTGCCCGGCTTCACCGACGGTGCCTTCAGCTTTTCCTGCGCCTGCCGGGCGGCGGCGATGGCGTCTTCCTTCATGTCGTAGGAAGAACTGTAGTTGACCACGCCATTCGGGCTGACCACCTTGCCCGCGGCGGCGCCGTCCAGGTATTCGTAACCCAGGCCCATCGGCGAGGACAGGCCCGATCGGGTGCGGAACTTGCCGCTGCTCTTGTCGATGGCGGTGACCGTCATCGGCGCCCAGATGCGGTGCACGTCCTGGTCGATGTAGGAGCCATCGGTGGAGGCGAAGTACTTCTGCTCGTTGACCAGGAACAGCATCGAGTTGACGAAGCTGGCACCGGCGCCCATTGCGGCGGCGTTGACGTCCAGCAGCAGGCCGACCTTGTCCTTGATCGGCACCTCCATCGCATTCTTGCGGATCGGCGTGCGCCAGCTCACCTCACCCACGCCCGGTGCCTTGGCCAGCTGCACCGGTGCGGTCTGCACGCCGGCATTGGCCTTGGCGATCGCCGCCGCCTGCTGCGCGGCCCTGGCCACGTCGGCGGTACCCAGTGCGTTGGTGGCGGCGAAGCCCCAGGCGCCGTTGACGATCACGCGGATGCCGACGCCGGTGGACTCGGTGTTCACCACGTTCTGCACCTTGTCCTCGCGGGTGATCACGAACTGCCGCAGGTAGCGGCCGATGCGCACGTCGCAGTAGGTGGCACCGGCCTGGCGGGCGGCGGCCAGCGCCGCATCGGCCAGGCGCTTCTTCAGCCCCAGGTCCAGCGTGCTCTGCAGCTGCTCGGCGGCGATCACCTTGCCGAAGAAGGAGGGCACGATCAGCCCGCCCGCGGTAAGCCCGGTCAGGGCCAGGAAGTCACGTCTTTGCAAGGCTGCTCTCCATGTCGAAGGATGGGTGGCTCAAGCGCCGAGACTGCGCGCGGTGTTGATGATGTTGATGCCGTTGAAGCGGGTGGTGGACGAACCGTGCGAGACCGCCGAGACCTGGCCCGGCTGGCCCTTGCCGTCGAAGAACGAGCCGCCCAGGCGGAAGTCGCGTTCATCGCAGATGGCGGTGCAGGCATTCCAGAATTCCGGCGTGCGGATCTGGTAGGCCGCATCCTCGACCATGCCGGCGATCTTTCCATCCTTGATCTGGTAGTACAGCTGGCCGCCGAACTGCGCGTTGTAGCGCTGCTGGTCGATCGAATACGAACCGCGGCCGTGGATGTAGATGCCGTTCTCCACGTCCTTGATCATGTCCGCGACGCTGAGCGGTTGCTTGCCCGGCGCCAGCGAGACATTGGCCATGCGCTGGAACTGCACGCTGGACCAGGAATCGGCATAGCTGCAGCCATGCGATGCATCGCGGCCGAGGATGTGGGCTTCATCGCGGGTGGCCTGGTAGTCGACCAGGATGCCGTCGCGCACCAGGTCCCAGCGCTGGGTCTTGACGCCCTCGTCGTCGTAGCCGACCGCACCGAGGCTGCCCGGCTGGGTCTTGTCGGCGAAGAAGGTGACGATGTCGCTGCCCCAGCGGAAACCGGCATCGCGCTTGTCCAGCGTGGCGAAGCTGGTTCCGGCGTAGTTGGCTTCGTAGCCGAGCACGCGGTCCAGCTCCAGCGGGTGGCCGACGTTCTCGTGGATGGTCAGGAACAGGTTGGACGGGTCCAGCACCAGGTCGTACTTGCCGGGCTTCACCGACGGCGCCTTCAGTTTCTCGCGCGCGTGGCGGGCGGCCGCAATGGCGTCCTCGACCGGGTCGTAGGAATCGCGGTAGGCGGTGATGCCACCGGGCAGCTGCACCTTGCCGCGCGCATCGCCATCGAGGAACTCATAGCCCATGCCCATCGGCGAGGACAGGCCGGCGCGGGTGCGGAACCTGCCGCTGGCCTTGTCGATGGCGGTGGCGGTGAACGGCAACCAGATGCGGTGGATGTCCTGGTCGATGAACGAGCCGTCGCTGGAGGCGAAGTACTTCTGCTCGTTGACCAGGAACAGGGTGGAGTTGATGTAGTCGGCGCCCGCATCCAGCGCAGCGGCATTGAGGGCCAGCAGCAGCTCGACCTTGTCCTGGATCGGCACCGCCATCGCGTTCCTGCGGATGGGCGTCTGCCAGCGCACTTCACCGACGGGCGGCGTGGGTGCCAGTTGCACCGGGCGGGTCTGGATGCTGGCGTTGGCGCGGGCGATCGCCGCAGCCTGCTCGACCGCTGCGCGCACGGCGGCCTCGGTCTGCTGATGGGTTGCAGCAAAGCCCCAGGCACCGTTGACGATCACCCGCACGCCCACGCCGGACGATTCTCGGTTGGTCACATTGCCGACCTGGTGCTCGCGGGTGATGACCGACTGGTTGAGGTAGCGGCCGATGCGCACATCGCAGTAGCTGGCCTTGGCCGTGCGTGCGGTGGCCAGCGCGACCTCGGCCAAGCGCCGGCGCTGGGCGGTATCGACCGGCGCCAGCAGCTGCTCGGCGGCGATGGCACGGGAATGCGGCAGCAGCAGGCCGGCCAGGCCCAGGCCGGAAAAAGCCAGGAACTCACGTCGTTGCACAGCGTTTCTCTCTCTCGCTTGCGTGCGGTCGGCAACGCGCCGGACCGATCACGTCAACTCCTTGACTTTCGCCAGCGCGGCGCAACCGGGCAAGTGACTGCAGTCATGGTTGGGTGGGTTTCGGCAGGGTTTGCAGCCCTGCACCTGCTTCAAGCCAGGGCAACGTCAACGTCAAAAGCGGGCATTCCGTGAGTGGGCGGGGCGGTGTCGGATTGCGGGGACGCCGTGAATCCGTCCATGGGGGCTCGGCAGCCGCATCCATGCGGCTGACTGATCTGGCCCCCCGTCAGCGGACGCCAAGA
>NZ_KV791404.1:0-29251 GCF_001807895.1 Stenotrophomonas sp. HMSC10F07 | reverse complement strand
GCTCAAGGCCTGAGAGTGCTATCAGATGGCGCTGAAGGTCTACGTAGACTGCCTCCTCCACAAGACGAGGGGTAGCTGCTGCCGCAGGCGCTGGTGGGGAAGCCGTGGGCAGGCTGTCCAGAAAGGCAGGGGAGTGAAGTTCGGGAATTTTGAAGCTCACGCCAAGAAGGAGTCGATTCAACTCAACAATCTCTTCCCGTGTAAGCGGAGTGGAACTCCTGCCTCTCCAGGTTATGGATTGGAGGACCACCTCCTGAATCAGCGAACAAAACTTCCCGCGCCGATTCTCGAGGGTCCACACCAGCAGTGCGATTATGCCGGGCTCTTTGCTGGGCTTTCCTTGGGGCCAAGCCTCTGGGATGCCAACCTTTGCCGCGGCCAAGGGGAAGGACGTGCTGCCATTCCCACTGGCTGGCAGGAAATCGTACAAGAGCTTTGCGAGAGCGGCGACAGCGACCCGCTCGCCGAGACTAAGTGCCATAGCGCCTCCAGTGGAACAGCGAGGCTGGCATGATGCCATGGGACGTAGTCAGCTGCGGTCCGCCCTGCCGGGCGCTCCAGAGTCCTTGGCGTCCCCATTGCAGTAGCTACCGCTTCGGCCGTTCCAATCCGTCTGGAAGCTTAGGCTGCCCAGGACCTGAGGGCCTGGTTGGTCTGCTTTCTAGGATCAGGTATGCGTGTTATGGGTACGAGTACCGTCAGCGACCTTCGATCTGTTTCTCAAGGCGTGCTACTGCCCACGATATGTCCATCGCTACCTCCGAAAGCCCCAGTGACCACAGCTTAGGGCCGGCGTTTGTGCGCATATGGAAGTGGGAAGACGCCTGCAAGACGGGAGTGGAGAACCACGTTCGTTCTGCATTAGTTGGCACCTTCCTCCTGATATCCATGCAGCCACTCTTGGCATACGCCTTCAACTGCTTCTTCAGAAGGACGATTCGTTCCCTAAAAGGATTGATCTCCCACTCGGAAGCGCCAACCAGTCTGCGGCCTGCCGAGGTGATGGTGGCAATTTCATCTTAGAGCCATCCGCGCTGTCGGGTGGAGCCTCGACAGACCGCACTCTGGTCGACTTTGGAGGAGGTACCCGGGAGCGAGTCATCTGGCTCTTCAGTGGTTGAACTTCAGATGCAGGGCGCTGGCTGCTCTCTTGTAGAGATCCCGCTTTGCCAGGTGCCGAAACCATATTGGCGTCACGCGCTCCGCGCGGACGTGAGCCGATCGCGCCCTGACAGTACTGGTCTGAAAGGTTCCAACAGTCTTGATTGAGTGCAAGTTTCCGTGGACTCTGAGGCAGGGGGGGCAGAAGTGACGCTAACTAGCTCGCCCGTCTTCGCAGGCGCTTGGTCTTTAGCAAAGCCATTGGGCTAACTGTTGCGCTCATAGCGATTGCGCTTAGTTGCTCTTCCAGGCCTAGCGCCTTGAGTACGCACACGAGCGTCCTCACCGTGGACCCTTCTCCAGCCTCTAGCTGCACCAGTGCCCTACGCGAGATACCCGCCTTGTCAGCCAGAACTGTCTGAGAGATGTTCTTGATGAGCCTTTTCGTCCGCAGGCGATGTCCTAATGCCTGGGCAATTTCCTCCGGTGACTGGGCTGGACTGTCGTTCATATGCGCGTAATTCCGCTCATTAGGGCGATTCTGCCCCCATAATGCGCGCAAATCTGCGCAGTTGCGACATGGCTAGGTGGAAAAAGCAGGGGGATCGGAGACCAGGACTTGGGGAATTCACTGCTCTGCCCTGGCCTTCATCTATCTAGCTGCCAAGCTTGTAGGCGGGGGAGTGGCTCCCAGGGCGCCGGTTGACGTCCTCGGTGCACGGCACGGGGCACGAGCTTTCCTGGCCGCGCGGCCGCAGCCGTTCCGTCACCATTTGCTCATGTCGCAGGGGGCGTTGGGTAGATATCGCTTGCCTCCGTGCACGCGAGCCTCAGGATATTCACTATAGATATCAAAGAGATGCCGATCGGGCTAGTGCTAGGGCTTCGATCTCGTGTGTCTCGTTTTTAAATGTTGAGTCTCTCTTTTACGTGGAAATGACAGCCGCCACCCACCAGCGCCGCCGCGCTCGCACTGTGGTGCGGTGCCCGGAAGGGCCGCTGCCGCCATCGTCTTGGGTCCAGCCCTTCGCCACTCACCGAGGCAATCGCGGCCAGCTGCAACGCCTCGGCTTCCTCGGTATCCGGCAACAGGCTGGGCAGGCGCGAGGCCAACAGCGTCTTGCCGCAGCCAGGGCTGCCGATCAACAACAGATGGTGCCCACCAGCGGCCGCCACTTCCAACGCGCGCCGTGCATGCGCCTGCCCGCGCACGTCGGCCAGATCGGGCAGGGGCAACGGCGTCGTGTCCACGCGCTCCACGGGTGGCAGCAGGCGCGGATTGCTCAGCCCGGCACAGCACTCCAGCAACGTACGCGCTACCCGCACATCGGCATGCTCGGCCAAAGCAGCCTCAGCGGCATTGCCTGGCGGCACCACCAGAATGCGCCCGGCGTCTGCCGCCGCAATCGCGGCGGGCAGCGCACCCGCCACCGGCCGCAGTTCACCGGTTAGCCCCAGCTCGCCCAGGAACTCGTACTGCAGCAGCGACTGCGGATCAACCTGGCCACTGGCCGCAAGAATGCCCAAGGCAATCGCCAGGTCGTAGCGACCGCCTTCCTTGGGCAGATCGGCAGGCGCGAGATTCAACGTGATGCGCCGCTGCGGAAAGTCGAAGCGTGCACAGAGCAGGGCGGCACGCACGCGCTCGCGGGATTCGCGCACGCTGGTCTCGGCCAGGCCGACAATCTGGGTGGCGGGCAGGCCGCCAGAGAGGTGCACTTCCACCCGCACCAGCGGGGCATCGACCCCGGCGCGGGCACGGCTGTGGACCAGCGCCAGGCTCATGTGTGGATTCCTGCAGAAAGACGCCTGATGGTGCGGCAGGTAATCTGCGTGGGACTATCGGGGTTTGCCGGCAATGCGTCTCGGGGTATTTCTGCCTGCAAAGGGTGCAGCATTCGGATCAAGGGCAGATGTTCTGTGCAGCGCGGCTCTGCGATGGCGGTTTCGGAGGCCTTGCGTCAGAAAAGGCGTACAACAGGGCAGTACAAGGAAAGGAGCGAGCTGAAATGCAGTGCATTCGAGTACTGATGGCCCTCTCGCTCGCCATGGGCCTGCCGGGGTGCCGGGATGAGGTGGAGAGTTCAACGTATCCCATTGGCCAGACGGGAGAGGCGTGCACAGCCTACAAGGGCTTCGACCGCCAGCCTCCTGAAGTAGTTGTGGCCGAGCTTGCCAAGCGAGGGTTGGATAGCCGCCGATTGGTGCATAGGACAGTCTGCGGCCCGATCACCAGTTGGGACATTCTCCCCGCAGGGGCGTCGATTGATCGGATACCTCCGCCAGACGCATATTTAAGCGTCCACCTGCTGGAAGACGGCTCGGTTTCCGTCAGTACAGACCGCCCCTGACGTTGGCGCCGTCCTTGATGATCGAGCATCGGGCGAACAGACAAAAATACGGATGGGCTCGCAGGCGGGGCGAGTGGCGCCCCAGTCAACGCCATGGATTCACCCCAGTACCGTGGCAGAATCGGCGCTGGCCGGCCCCGGGCCCGTCTGGGGCGCCAGGCAGCACCACAACGCGACGCAGTGCCCTCCGTCGTCAGTGCCCAGGAGATCCGGTGCGATATTCGATACGACTCGTTGACGCGTGCGTCATGTCCGTGGCGGCCTCCGGCTACGCAGGCATTCCCGATGCAGCGGCGCAGGAACCCTACTGGCCGTCGCAGGGATGGCGCCATTCCTGGTAACCGGGCGGCGCCTGCGCAGGTTCACTGATGGCGGGCTGGCATGGAGAAATGGAGATAAGAGGAGTGGTAATGGTGCCTGCATCTTTCTCGAGTGCTACCCGGTACGGGGCCGATTCTCAGATGCGAAGCGGTTCCATACGCGTCGCTGCATGCGTTGCCCTCGCTGTTTGGCTTGGCCTGGTAGGCCCGGTCAGTGCGAGCAGCGACGACGGTGATGGTCACAGGATCGAGGCTGGTTCTGCTTCGGCCTCGGCCATCCGCCAAATGAGGGGATGCGATCTAGATGTTGGCCACGTGGATGTGGACCGGCATGTCATCCAGTGGGTTCGCGAGCTGAAAGCACAGCCGAATGCGGATCGAAGGGCCCTCGCCATGAGAGCCTTGCTTGAATGCTTGTCGAGTCTCGGGAAACGACAGATTGATGAAGTCAGTCCTTCCAGCGTGCAAGAGATTGCTTCTCTGCTAAGGGTGGATGGGGATGTGGGCCGGTTCTACGCGTCCAGAATGCTGGCGATCCTGGGGTGTCGGTCTCGTCCAGTGCTGCCTCTTTTGCATGATGCGCTGGACAAGACGGCGTCCATTGAATCCAACCTCGGCCCAATGGTCCTTTCGCCAGCAGTAAGCCCCCGCGAAGAAGTCGCAAGGGCGATCAAAGCGATTGAAACTGCGCATCCGTGTAGGACGGAGTGAGAACGCTGTGCTGGCGTCGTCTGATGAGCTACTGCTTCCTTTGAGAGAGCAACGCATGAGCGAACGTATCACCGCCTCGCAGCTGATGGACACGTTGATGTCCGATCCGGAGTTCGTGCGGCGTGAGCAGGAAAGAGAAGCACAACGAATGAAAGCCGCTGGGACCCTCGCGGAAGCGGAGGCCGGACAGGTCCGGGAGCTTCGCGGGTCCGGAATGAATGTCGATTCCGTATGGGGCCTTGTGGGCTGGAAGGGTGACAACGATGCGGCCCTGCGTGCTGAGAGCGGCACCAGGACAGCGGCGGAGTAGACATTGAGTTTTCCACATGTCAGGAGTACCCGGGAAATGTACAGATTCAAGGCCGAAGTCGTTTCCATAGAGGAAGATGACTACTGCATCGTAGTTGGCTTGGCCGACAGCTCGACGAATCCGTCTCGTTACGTGGTATTGCAGAACGCGAAGGCGTATGACGACCAGGACGAAGAGTTGGGCATGGCGCACGCCCATATCGAGGTCGGTGGAGGTCTTGAGCCTTGCTATGGCGGTCTGGTGCATATCTCTCTGCGGCGCATGGAGCTTGAGCTGTCTCTCTCCGAAAGTGCACAGAGGACGCTTGGGATCACTGGTGGGATTGCAGTGACACTGAAAACGTTGGAAAACGGCAGCAAGCTGGAGGCCGCGTTGCGGAAAATCTGTGTTGCGGAGGGTACTCCGCTTGCTCTGAACTCGTCTGGACGGGATTGAGTTCATGCTGCGCCGCACTGCCTGCGAGAGGCGGGCTGAGCGGGGACAAGAGGCAGTAGGTCCGCACAGGCGAATGTGTTCCGGCTCATTTTCAAAGCCGAGGGAGTGGCATGAACGCTGACGAATTTGTATCCGCTATACAGCGCTATGTGCTTGAGTCATCCGTGGACAGTACGATCTCGAACCTGGCGCATCCACCGGGCCGTCGGGTGGCCCCAGACCTGTTGGCACGGTCTGAATGGTTCAACAGCTTGTCCGCTGCGGAAGCCGACATGTTGCGCGCCGTTGCCGGTGAAGCTGCCCGCTCGGCGGTCTTCGGATTTCTGGCGGTGCTTGATGGCGCCCGTGTCATCGATTCAGAGAAAGGCACCTTCGAGCTTCACCATGTGGGTCGCGAGAAGCGCCTGGTGAATCCGTCTGGCATCGATCTACACGACCTGCTCGAATAGGTGCGGGATGCGCGCGCAGCACTGAGATGGAACGGAGGAGTGATGAAACTGAACTTCACGGCGGACTGCGACTGGGAGTCGCATGTTGGCAGGATCAAAAGTCACTACGTAGAGCGCTTCGCCACATTCGAGTCCAGGAGCTACGGGAACGAAGTGGCTTCTGTGGCCTTGCTTTTCGTGTGTCGAGATCCCGAGCTGGATTTCAAGCGAAGAGTGCAGTTTCGACGAAAGAAGGCGGAGTTCTATACCGATGTGATGCTTGACCTGCCGACGATCGTTCCGCTCTCGATGAAGGAGAAGATGCGGTATGTCTCCCGCGAATTGCTTGAGCAGTTGGCGGATCAACTGGGCAGGGTGAAGTTCAAGGACTTCGACCATGCAAGATTTCTGCTGGATCTGAAGGTATGGCTGGAGGACATCGATAGCCGTTACGACGGCCAATCGTCGGGTGCATGGCGCTATGCCTCGGGCGAGGCATCCTAGTCGCTCCGGAAGTCACCGATGCTCACTTGCTGGTCAATTTTCTCAACGGAATGAGGGATCCATTGCAGCGCTATCTCTGTGATCTGGATGTAACAGGCAATCTTTCGGCGGGGCGCGATGTCGAGCAGCTGCTCCCCGATCGATATGAGTTGGATCAGCGTGTGATTCGCTTTGTCTCCATTGAGCAGGCCAATCTGAACGCCTGGAGGGTTCGTCTTTGCGAAGTATTTGACAATGGAGCGCCTGGCTTCATCGATGTGTACGAGTTCGAGGCGGTGGATCCGGATCATCCCTTTGGTACCGAGTGGACGTTTGATTCGGTTGACGGCGCCTTGAGGTTCGCGCGGGACGTGCTGAGGACCAGTCAGGGGCGCTATGTGAACCAAGGACTGATTCAAGACGAGTACAAGGACCGCTATCATCCGGAATGGTGATACGCCTCTGGAACGAGTGGGCTATCCGCACATGATTCAAGAATGCTCTGTGATCATTCTTTCAGATGGATGGACGAAGTTGTCATGAAGACACGCAGACTCATCTTGATTGCGCTGGGTATGTTGCCTGCAGCAGCAGGCTTCCCCGCAGGGAATCCACGCGTGGACTTTGTATCGAAAGCGTTCCGCGATGGAAGTTTCATTCCGCATGTCTACAGCGAGAGGGATGTCCTGCGCCGCTATGGTGATGGCGAGATGGTCGTGGACGCGGCAGGGCTGATACGGCGTAGATACCTGGATCCCACTACCCGATTGGAGGTGCTGATCACCTCCAACCCTGACGTCGCTCCGGAGTTCCGAACCATCGATGAAATCCGCGTTTCATCGATCAGCACAGGGCAACCTGCTCCAGGCAGAACCGAGAGCTTGCGCGGCGTGAAGCTGAAAGGCGTTGCAATGGGTGACCCGGCGTCCAAGGCTGCCAGCGCAGCGGGCGGGTATAGCCAGAGGGACACAGAGCAGGCAACGCTGGGCAGCTTCAAGGTCGAGCGCACCTGTGGGTTCTCGGAAGGTGGATCGAGCATTTGCTTCTACGTTCGGGATGGGAAAGTGGTTGCGATGGCGCTGGGGTTTGGCCCCTGACCAGTTGCTGTGCCGCATGCGGTGCAGGCACAGCGCAACCGTGAGCGTCAGCCTACGAGGGCACTTCAGCGCTGAGGTAATTGGTGGGATCGGCCTGGCGGTGTGCCGGCGCCCCAAACAGACACCGCTGCTCATCCAGCACCAACCCATTGAAGCGCCCAAACCGCGCCTCAACCCACGAAGGCCCCGCACTTTCCACCAGCAATCGCCCTTGGCTCTGGTGCAGATCCAGCCAGCGCTCGAAGCTGCTGCGCAGGCGTTCGATATCCGGCGCCCGCCACCGTGCATCGGCAGGCATGCGAATCAGCACGCGTGAGGGCGCGTTCTCCACGTCCATCACCAGCACGCCCTTGCACCGGATCTCGAAGGACGTCGCCCCGGCATGGCGCGCGTGCAGTTCAAAGCCCTCCTGGGCCTTCGCGGTCACGAAGCCGCGCGCATCACTGTGCAGCAGGCGGTAATCGGCCGGCTGCAGCTTCTGGTAGGCCCACACCTGATCGCCCGCAGGCTCGGGCCAATCCACCCACATCGCGCCGATCACCGCGCTGCACACCGCCGCAGCGGCCAGGCCGTGCTTCTTCATTCGTCACCCCGCACACAGGCAGAAAGGTACGCGCCGTGAGCGCACGCGCTCAGTCCCTGGGTCGCATCCGCTCGTGGATGAAGGCGGTCAGCGCCAGATCGGCCATCACCAGTCCCTCCATCACCCGGTCGCCGACGTACTGCTCCGGCTCGCCGTTCTGGCGCGTGCGCTCGGCCGCCAGCAGGATCTCCTGCACGATGCGCTGGCCGGTAAGTGCGCAGTCGGCGTCGGACAACTGCATCTGCCGGCTGCGTAGATGGTGCCGCTCGGGCCAGGGCTGGCCGTCGGCCGCAGCGCCCGCGCCGATGGCGTGCAGGATGGCGATGAGGCTGTTGGGATCCAGGGCTGGCGCGGCCGAGGGCACTTCCTGGATGTGGCGCGGGGGTGGGGAGTGCGGTGTGGTCATGGCGGGCTCCGTGCAAGCAGGCGGACGCCGCCACCGATAAAGGTGGCGGGCAGAGCGTGGCTCGAAAACCGGGCTATTAGGAAGAAACCGGCGGGCACAAGGCCCCCACGCCCCGCCCGCCATAGCCGGCAGACGGAATGCCAGCCGACACCACGCAAGGCGATGCCGGCTGGCAAGTGCAAACAACATCCTAATAGCTCGGGTTTTCGAGGCCCGGCCACCCGTTTTCGGTGGCGATACCAGAGTTGCCTGACGTAGTTGGGAATGCCAAGGGGTAGGGGTCAATGCCGCCAAAACCCGAGACGCTTTTGGCATTGTCGCATAGCGAGGAAAGGGGCGAGAGCCTTGGCGTGCCAAGCGGAACGGCACTTCTGGAACGGAGTCGTCAGAACCTACTGTAAGAGACGCAGGGAGCGGCAAATGCGACAGCACTTGGTAGGCGAAAGCGTATTGCTGCTATTACCAACGGCGGCGCCTGGCTAGCCAGTCGAATCTGCCCGCTCGCGGAACCAAGCCCCGAGCTGGCCGTGGTGCACGAAGTGGCGCAGTTCGAACTGACGAGATTCGTGAATGACGTGCCGCCATCGGGCACAGCCGTACTTCTTGGGGGTTTGTTCCGGGTGGTGCTCTGCTACCCAGCGAACGGCTGTGTCCAGACTCACCCAGCCGTCGATCGCCCCTTCTCGGAAGGCCTGTCTCAGCGCACTGACAATACCTGTGAGCGGCCAATGGATCTGTCCATCAGGCGCGATGCCGTTGACCATAAACTCATGGAACTGGGGAGACTGAACCAGCTCCGCAAAGGCTTTCGCTCCCCGCGCAACATCTGCCGCAAGTGCACGCAGCCGTTGAAATTGGCGGTCGATCTGAGCGTAGGAACGGCTGAGTGCAGCCTGTGCCTTCAGGCATCCTTCGACAGTCTGGATATCGTATTGCTCGATGAAGTGGTGAACGAGCACGTTCCTGAGGTTCACCAGTTCGCGCAGGTCGGCTTGCAGCGTTACATGGGATTGCTCTGGAAACTCTAGCCCCATGTGCAGAGCGACGAAGCTTGAATTGCTGTCGTAACCCGATGGGCCGCCAGGGGCTTCGCTGCCCTCTTTGATCACGCATTCGGCAGTCAGGTGACCTACCAGCAACCCCATTGTCTTGCCGCTGATCTCTGCTTTGCGCTTGTCCAAAGCCATTGGGAGTGCTTCCGGCGTACCGGACAACTTCTGAAAGGCGAGCATGGACTTCATCAGTTGCTCGCACTGCTGAAGTCGCAGAATGCAACGGCCAAGAAGCCGTTGCACTTCGTGCTGTGCACCGACAATGTCATTCTGGTCGACGGCGGACATGGCAAACCTGAGCATGGGACACGTCAACTTTACAGCCAGAGATGGTGGAAGCTCAGGCTGGACCAGAATGATGAGGTTGTTGTCTGCATCGCTTGCGGGCATGAGTGACTTTCTGCCTATTGACCCCCTAGGGCGTCGTGCAGAAGATGACTACCTCTGTAGTCAGCCGGAGCCATCCTGCCCCGATCAGGAAGGTTCTGCGGTGTTTGAACGGATTCCACCCACTGGCGCAGGCCATTATAAGGATCACGTTACGTGTTGCGCCGCAACCGACTTCTTCTGTGTGCGGGTCTGGTCCCGCTTCCGTGGTTCCTGTTCTGGACCAGCGTTGCCGCCGTGGCCGCGCCGGGCTACAACACGTTTGCACAGCACGCCAGCGAGCTCCTGCAGGCGCCAGCGCTTGCAAGCTTCTGCGGCAGGATCGCGGCTATCGGCTCCGGCGTGGGCTTCGTGGCGTTCTCCATCGGGGTATGGCGGGAGTCCGGTCGCCGGATTGCAGTAGGTGCAATCTGCTGGTTGGTCTTTGGCATTTCCATGCTGACCAACGGGCTCTGGCCCATGGGCCATCCGATGCACGGCTTCTACACCATCGGCATCGCAAACATCATTGCACCGGCGATGTCGCACATCGAATTGAGCGCGTGGTCTGCCAACCGAAGGGCGTACGCCGTGACTGCTATGGTGAGTGTCGCGGGCATCGCTTATCTCTGGTTGAACGTGGTGGGAGCGGACCCGGAGGGGTTCAGGGGGCTGACCCAGCGCGTGTTTTCATCGATCAACTCGCTGTGGCCATTCCTGGTTGCGTTGTATCTGCTGCGAAGGGATTCAAGCGCGCTGAAGGTGCAGCCTGCGCATTGATGGGGACGCGCGACAGGAACATAGAGGACCGATCAAGGACTTCTCGATTCTCCGGCCCCAGCTCAAGGTGATCTTCTCGGGATTCATGCCAGGGTGCCCACTGTTCAAGCCGTGGGCGCTCTTCAACGATCTGTTCCTTGATGCTGGCACCCCGGGTGGCAAGAGGGGAAAGGTCGTACGCGCCTTCTGCTATAAGTAGCGCAACCGCGCCCAGAGGGCCCTTTGGAAGATTGTGGACTCATGGAGTTGTACTGGCGCTTGTTCACCAATTGCACATCGCAGCAGGCGGCTCTCAAGGTCGCGGCGCGGATCTTTGAGCAAGCAGGTCTTGAAGTCAGCAACCTCCACGCCGAGCCCTATCACAAGGGCGGCTTCATGGTGAGTGCCTGCTCCCATCATGCCGCGCAATCGTGGCCTGAATTTGTGGTTCTTGCCCTGGCTTCGGCTCAGTGCACCGGCCGCGGATGGCTCCTGAGTGGTTCAATTGCGGAAGAGCTGGATGCTTGGTCCAATCATTCCTTGGTTTCCGGTGTTTCGTCTATCCATATCCAGGCGGAAAGGCGGGAGTGACGAATCGCTGGAGTAGACCAAGGCCAATAGCCTGCAATGATCTTGCAGCAGCTTGGCAAGGGCCGAGCATGAAAACCGCGCGTCGCGCATCTAGCCGGCCTGATGCAGCTCAAACTCTCGCGCCGGAGTTCCGGGATAAGGAAGGCTCTTGCGATTGATGTCCGCCCTTGGTTGAAAGGAAACGTGCCTGCGCCAGACAACGCGATCAGGAATGCTAGAGGCCGCTCTCGATCCGAAGCGGACGTTCGTCCCCTTCAGCCCTGCGCGACACCTGCCGGTCCAGTGATTCGTCTACCTGAGGTTCTTGGTTCTCAATGATCGATCTGCCTTGTCCATCATGTGGCTTCCTGACCCTGGAAGACTTCTACGGGTCCTATGCCATATGTCCGATCTGCAACTGGGAGGATGACGGGGTACAACTTGCCAACCCCACATCCAACGGCGGAGCCAACGGCGAGTCTCTGGCGCAAGCGCAGCAGAATGCTCTCTCCAGTTTCCCCCTTGGCGTCCAGGTCGCAGGCGGCTTTCGCCGCGGATCTGGCTGGCGCCCTTTGTCCCGCACAGAAATTGGGCACTACGAAGCTTTAAGGGGCGGCAAACACTGGCACAGCAAGGGGGTCTCGCACGAGAGGGAGGCCTACTGGTCGAGCTTGGGCGCTCTATCGATCTGAAGCCACTTTGCGGCTCAACTCATGACGTTCACGAATTTCTACCCCTGGCCGAGAGCGGACATTGGCTCGCGCAGGGCACTTCCTGTGGATCACTGACCAGCCAGCGACCCGTAGCGGACATGGCCCAGGTGTCCTGAACGTGGAATTGGCGAGGCGTCTGATTCTATGCCTGGGTCCGGCCATGCGCTGGCTTGATGGCCGACCCCCAGCCGCACTAGGATCGCGCTGTATAAGGGGAAAGTACGCCACATGTTGCTTTGTGGGTAGGTCGTATGACCGGATCCAAGGGTCCATACATCAGGGAGTCAGGTGCCATGGGAAACATGACAGCGCTCCTACTCGTGCTTGCGCTTGCCAGTCCAGCTGCAGTTGCGGCGGATCGCCCTTCGGCACAGGCCGTGCTCAATCGCATTGCCAACGAAGGGGGGCGCAAGGTGCTTTGGGACCTGTGGCAGCACGAGCGGGAGTTTGGTCGGGTCACCTCTGGCATCGAGTCAGGCGATCCTGCATGGCTCGAGGTTGCGGCTGCGCTAAAGCCGTTTTCAGATGCGGGCGCCTCGCTATCCATCAATTACGCGGTAGCCCGTGCATTGCCCAAAGCGCCTGAGCGGGTCTTGGCATTGATCACACGGGGATTCAAGGTCGAGGATATCTGCACATCGCCGTTCATCGAGCCAGATCCGGGCGTCGCGGAGGCGTATGAACGACGTACTCTTGCAGCACTTTCACGGATGAAGGGCACAGCGCTTGGGTCCGTTGCGGCAGAATGCGCGGCGCAGGTCCGGCTTCCGGATGGCGCTTGATGATTTGCACGGCTGGGCTTTTGGGGGGCGGTGCGGGGAATGAAGATATTTCGCCGGCAGTTGTTCTACGTTCAAGTGCACCAGGATCACTTCATCGCCCGCTTGGTCGGTGGTGACAGAACCATTCGCCGCCAGTGCCACGCCCTTGGCAATCGCGCGGGGCCGGTCAGGGACTTCTCCACCATCCGGCCTAAGCTGAAGGAACTCTTCTCGGAACTCACGTTCGGGTTCTCACTCCTCAAGCCGTGGGCGCTCCTGCACTTTGATCCGGTCGAGTATCCGATCACGAAGGAAGAGCTCGCGGCGTTCCAGAGGGTTGCCATGCGCAGTGGGGTGAGCTTCTGCTTGCTCTCCACGTGGGAGCAGCGGCATGAAGACAAGGACCTGTTGGATATGTTCAAGTAGGGTCCGGCCAGCTCTCCGTTTGAGCGCATGCCGATTCCCGCGCTTCTGCCTATTCTGAAGCTGCTGTCATCCGGTTCCGGCCGTAATCTGACATCAACGATGCCTACGCACTGGATTCCAATGGCCGCATTCGATCATTCCCTGGTAACCCTCCGATTCTTCGGGGACGACCTGCTTCCCGAAGAAGTCAGTGCCTTGCTCGGGGCGACCCCAACCGCATCGCATCACAAGGGGCAGGAACTCAGAGGCAACCAATCAGGCACCGTGCGTATCGCCAGGACTGGAAGCTGGCAACTTGATGCGGAGCGTCGTGAGCCTGAAGATCTGGAAGCGCAGATCTTCGAGATCCTCGATCAGCTCACCGGCTATCTCGCCGTATGGCAGTCATTGGCACGGTTCCGGCCTGACTTGTTCTGTGGTCTCTTCATGGGCAGCAGCAACGACGGTGTCTCGCTTTCACCCCGCGCGCTGCTCGCATTGGGAGAGCGCGGCATTGAGCTCGGGCTGGACATCTATGAAGCCGATGAAGAGGTGTGCAACGCCCAACGCCAGTAGGTCATCAATTGATGATCTCCCCACTGCCCGAAGCAACAAACGCCTTCAACTGCCGAACGAACTCCGAGTCATACAGCTCCCACTCCACAATCTCCCCCACCACCCGCAACGGCTGCGCACTCCGATACGACCGCGTCGGGTTCCCGGGAAACTTCTTGTTGGTCACATTCGGGTCGTCCTCAAACGGCCCGGTCGGCTCCACCACATACACGCGCGGTCGCCCTTCACCGCGAGCCATCTCCGCAGCCAACCCGGCGCCCTTGGCAATCGTGGTGAAGTAGATGTGGTTCATCACCACACTGTCGCGATAGTTGGAGCGGAAGCCCGCGCTCAGCAGCTCGCCCACCGCCAGATCAGCGCGGGTGCCGTGATAGAACGGCCCGGCGATCTGGTCGCAGGTGTCATGCGAAACGGGTGTCCATTCGGTGTCCTGCGCCATCGGCACTGCCCCTGCGTGTCCCGCCGGATCGACAGGCCGGCGAGTCTAGGGCGCTCGGTGGGCCTTGCTGCAAGGCCCCATCCGGGAAATAATCTGTAAACGGGAGGCGCAGTGCGCCTCCTTTTTTCATTCTGCGGCGCCGCGCCCTTCCAGCTCGCGCACGGCGGCTTCCAGTGCGTCCAGCTTCTCGCGGGTCTTCAGCAGCACGGCGCGCTGCACTTCGAACTCCTCGCGGGTGACCAGGTCCAGCTTGGCCAGGCCGGCCTGCAGTGCGCTCTTGAAGGTGGCCTGCAGTTCCTCGCGCGATTCGCGCAGGCCCGGCGGCACCAGGTCGCTGAGGCGACGGGCGAGGTCATCGATTTGGTTCAGGTCGATCATGGGGTGCTCCGTGGGGTTGGGCCCGTGCATCCGGCGCGGGCAGGCCATTCGGGCACAAGGATACTGCTGGCACCCACTGCCCGGACAGGCGGCAGCGGCTTCGCACGGGCCGCGTTCAGGCGCTATCCTCCACGCCGGAAGACAGGAGATAGACGATGAAGATGGTCATGGCGGTGATCAAGCCGTTCAAGCTCGACGACGTGCGCGAAGCGCTGGCCGAGCGTGGGGTTACCGGGATCACGGTGACGGAAGTGAAGGGCTTTGGTCGCCAGAAGGGCCATACCGAGCTGTACCGCGGCGCGGAGTATGTGGTCGATTTCCTGCCGAAGGTGAAGCTGGAAGTGGCGGTGACCGATGACCAGGTGGAGGCGGTGGTTGAGGCCATCGTGAAGGCCGCCGGCACCGGCAAGATCGGTGACGGCAAGGTGTTCGTGTACGACCTGGGCAGCGTGGTGCGTATCCGTACCGGTGAACTGGACGCGGACGCGTTGTAAGCCGTTTGGCGGGATGTTGTAGAGCCGAGCCCATGCTCGGCTGCATTTCGCGCGATGCAGGAACAGCAGCCGAGCGTGGGCTCGGCTCTACAAGAGCGGTGAAGCGGTCGAGCGAACTCGACCCCTACCGCCGCTTGGCCCACTTGTAGAACCGCTTCCAGCCCTGGCGCACGGCGGCGACCCAGCCCGGGTCGGCCACCAGCGCGGCCTGCGCGGCACTCGGGGCCTGGCCGGTCACGCGCTGGCGGATCTTCAGCAGGTTCTTCATGTCGCTGCGGCGCATCTGCCGGCTCAGTGGATTGCGGCGCAGCCAGCGCGGGGCGCGCCAGGCCGAGGTGAAATCCAGCAGCACCGGCACGCCGCCGCTGACCACCACGTTGGTGCCATGCAGGTCGTTGTGGGTGATGCCGGCGGCGTGCAGACGGCTGAGCGCGTGCTGCAGCTGCTCGAACACTTCATTGCCCACGGCCTGCGCGGTGCTCAGGGTCTGGCCCGGGATGAACTCCATGCCCAGTGCCAGGCCACCGAGGGTGCCGAGCAGCGCGGGGGCATGCTTCCAGCCGCCGAGGCGCTGCAGCATGCGGGCCTCGCGGCGCACCATCAGTCGCGCGATCAGCGAAACGGGAGTGCCGCGGTAGCGGGAGTAGTCCTTGATGACCGCCTCGCGCCCGTCCAGGCAGGTGCGGTAGACGTCGGGGGCCAGGAAACGTTCGCCGCGCTTGAGCAGCAGCGGGGAGGCGGCGTCATCGCCGCAGGAGGAGGGGGGCAGGGCAGGAAGATGCATGTCGGGGTCTCGGACGACCCGGTGGGTGGCGCAAAGCGTCAAGCGAACCGGTGTTACAGGGAGTTACTAAGTTTTCGTTAATTTTAGTACTCGCCAGTTCGCTATTCCACGATTTGTCGGAGAAATGTCGGGGCCGTGGCTGGAACAGTTCGTCGCGCAGAATCGGACAATTCTGTCTCGCTTATTCCAGTTGGCCTTTAGTATCAACCGCTTGCGCGCTCAGCCCTGCGCCTCGTCCACAACCGGCTGAACGCGGCGCACGGGCAACTTGACCCCGGCGCACGGCCTGCCGACCATAAGCTGTTAACCCGCGACATCGGCGGCCGCCCCCCTCCGGCACGTCCCCGTCCCCTGCCGCGTTCCCCATCGGTGCTGGCCGCTTGGCCGTGCATCGCCCCGTTTCCCGTTCCGGCCGCGGCTGGAGGAAAGTGCTTTGATCATCAAAATCGTCATTGCAGCGCTGTTCGTAGCCTGCGTGCTGTACATCCACTTCCGTGGCAAGGTCCGCGCGCGCTGGTCGCGCCAGCTGCTGGACCACTCCAGTTTCATGGCCCCGATCAACGTGGTCATGTACATGTTCTCGAAGGTGCCGACCACGCCGTTCCTGGACCCGGGCAAGGAGTTCCCGCAGCTGGAGCCGCTGCGCCAGAACTGGCAGATGATCCGCGACGAGGCGCTGGCGCTGCGCGACGCGCAGAAGATCGCCGCCTCCAGCACGTTCAACGACGCCGGCTTCAATTCGTTCTTCCGTCGTGGCTGGAAGCGCTTCTACCTGAAGTGGTACGGCCCGTCGCACCCGTCGGCGAAGACGCTGTGCCCGAAGACCACGGCGCTGATCGAGTCGATCCCGGATGTGCGTGCGGCGATGTTCGCGCAGCTGCCGCCGGGCAGTGAGCTGCGCCCGCACCGCGACCCGTTTGCCGGCTCGCTGCGCCTGCACCTGGGCCTGAGCACGCCCAACGACGATGCCTGCTACATCGAAGTGGACGGCATCAAGAAGAGCTGGCGCGACGGCGAGTGGATGATGTTCGACGAGACCTACATCCACCATGCACACAACGAGACGCAGCAGGACCGCGTGATCCTGTTCTGCGACATCGCCCGCCCGCTGCGCTTCGGCTTGCCGGGGCTGTTCAACCGCGCGGTGGCGGCCACGCTGCTGGCCGGCGGCGCCTCGCCGAACCTGCCGGGTGACCCGACCGGTGGCGTCAACAAGGCATTCGGCAGCGTCTACAAGGTGCGCCTGAAGGCCAAGGCACTGCGCGAGCGCAGCGTGGTGGCCTACCAGCTGATCAAGTGGGGCCTGGTGGTGGCGGTGATCGCCGGTATCTGGGCGCTTTGATCGTTACATGAGGTTGCCGGCCAGCGGCCGGCACTACCGGAACATGAAAAAACCCGCGCTGTCGCCAGCGCGGGTTTTTGTTTGGATCAGCCCTTCAGTGCAGCCTGCACGAACGGCGGGGTCACCAGCACGCCGGTGTGCAGCGCGGCGGTGTAGTACAGGGTGTTGAAGGTCTTGGCGGCCGAGTCGGCCTGGCGGAAGTCGAAGCTGCTATCGCCCTTGCGCGCCATGGTCACGCTCCACCAGCCGGTGGGGTAGCACGGCTGCGGGAACGGCAGGGTCTTGAACGAACCGAAGCCGGCCTTGCCCATCTCGGTGCGCATTTCGTTGATCAGCTCCAGCTGCATCAGCGGCGACTCGGACTGCTGCACCAGGATGCCGTCGTCCTTCAGGGCCTTGAAGCAGCTCTCGTAGAAGGCCTTGTTGAACAGGCCTTCACCCGGGCCGACCGGGTCGGTCGAGTCCACGATCACCACGTCCACGCTGCCGGCCGGGCAGTTGGCCATGTAGGCCACGCCGTCGTCGAACAGCAGCTCGGCGCGGGCGTCGTCGTTGGAGTCGCACAGTTCCGGGAAGTGCTTGCGCGCCATCACGGTGACCTGCTCGTCGATATCGCACTGGGTCACGCTCTCCACGCTGGTGTGCTTGAGCACTTCGCGCAGGGTGCCGCAGTCGCCGCCACCGATGATCACCACGCGCTTGGGCGCGGCGTGGGTGAACAGCACCGGGTGGCTGATCATCTCGTGGTAGAAGAAGTTGTCCTTGCTGGTCAGCATGATGGCCCCGTCGATGGTCATCAGGTTGCCCCAGTCGGTGGTCTGGAAGATCTCGATCTTCTGGAACGGCGACTGCACCTCGTCCAGCTTGCCGGTGATGCGGTAGCCGATGGCCGAGCCGGTGCGCTCGAAGTGTTCGATGTACCAGTTGTTGCTGTCAGTCATTGGAAAACAGTCCTGTTCGGAGGGGTGGAGCCGGGCTGGCGGGCGGGGCCGCGTGGCACAGATGCCACATCCGGACGGATCGGCCCGTTCAGGTTGGAACCTGTCACGGGCGCGGGCGCGCATGATAACGAACCTGTGGGCACATAGGCGTTATCATGCCCCCCCTTTTATTGCCAACAAGGCCGACTGAAATGACCGATTGGTCCCTCGACCAAGCCCGCAAGACCTACTCGATCCCGCATTGGGCGGACGGTTACTTCGACGTGGATCAGGCCGGGCACATGGTGGTGAGACCGACCGGGGCGGACGGCCCGGTGGTGTCGCTGCCCAAGGTGGTCGATGCGGCGCGCGCGGCGGGCGCCAAGCTGCCGCTGCTGGTGCGCTTCCCGGACATCCTCGGCCAGCGCCTGGGCAAGCTGCAGGCGGCCTTCTCCCAGGCCCAGCAGGACTGGGAGTACAGCGGCGGCTACACCGCCGTGTACCCGATCAAGGTAAACCAGACCCGCGGCGTGGCCGGCACCCTGGCCAGCCACCACGGCGAGGGCTTCGGCCTGGAAGCGGGCAGCAAGCCCGAGCTGATGGCCGTGCTGGCGCTGTCGCGCCCGGGCGGGCTGATCGTCTGCAACGGCTACAAGGACCGCGAGTACATCCGCCTGGCCCTGATCGGCCGCAAGCTGGGCCTGCAGACCTTCATCGTCATCGAGAAGCCGTCCGAGCTGAAGCTGGTGCTGGAAGAGTCCAAGGCGCTGGACGTGAAGCCGGGCCTGGGCGTGCGCATGCGCCTGGCCTCGCTGGGCGCCGGCAAGTGGCAGAACAGCGGTGGCGACAAGGCCAAGTTCGGCCTGTCGCCGCGCCAGCTGCTGGACCTGTGGAAGTCGCTGCGTGACACCGAGTACGCCGACTGCCTGAACCTGCTGCACTTCCACATGGGCTCGCAGATCTCCAACGTGCGCGACATCGCCAACGGCATGCGCGAAGCCACCCGCTACTTCGTGGAGCTGTCGCGCCTGGGCGCGAAGATCACCCACGTCGACGTGGGCGGTGGCCTGGGCGTGGATTATGAAGGCACCCGTTCGCGCAGCTTCTGCTCGATCAACTACGGCCTGCATTCCTACGCCAGCAACATCGTGCAGCCGCTGGCCAATGCCTGCGAAGAGTTCGGCCTGACTCCGCCGCGCATCGTCACCGAGTGCGGCCGTGCGATGACCGCGCACCACGCGGTGCTGATCGCCAATGTGTCGGAAGTGGAAGAAGCGCAGGAAGGCCGCGTGCCGGACCAGCACGACGACGAGCCGGCGGCGATCCGCCACCTGCGCGAGATCCACGACGAGCTGGACGTGCGCCCGGCGGTGGAGCTGTTCCAGGAAGCGCAGCATTTCCATGCCGAAGGCCTGGCCAGTTACGCGCTGGGCCAGATCGACCTGCCGCAGCGTGCGCGCATCGACGATCTGTTCTACGCCATCGCCCACGGCGTGCGTGCGCGCCTGAGCTATGACGAGAAGAGCCACCGCCCGGTGCTGGACGAACTGAACGAGCGCCTGGTCGACAAGTACTTCGTCAACTTCAGCGTGTTCGAATCGATCCCGGACGTGTGGGCGATCGACCAGGTGTTCCCGATCGTGCCGATCGAGCGCCTGGACGAGACCCCGGACCGCCGCGGCATCATCGCTGACATGACCTGCGACTCGGATGGCATGGTGGAAACCTATGTCGAGAACGAGAGCCTGGACAGCTCGCTGCCGCTGCACAAGATGAAGCCGGGCGAGAGCTACCGCATCGGCTTCTTCATGGTCGGCGCGTACCAGGAAATCCTGGGTGACATCCATAACCTGTTCGGCGATACCGACGCGGTGGAAGTGCTGGCCGATGCCGATGGCTATGCCATTACCCAGCAGCGCCGCGGCGACACCACCGACGTGATGCTGGATTACGTGGGTTACCGCCTGGACGAACTGCGGGCGACCTATGCGCAGCGCGTGGCTGCAGCGCAGCTGTCGCCGGAACGCGCGCAGGAACTGTCGGACGCGCTGGAAGCCGGCCTGACCGGTTATACCTACCTCTCCGACGAGCCGTTGGTCTGAGGTAAACGGGAACGCCGGGCATGGCCCGGCGCTACCGGTCACCATGAGCGCGCGCGCGATCTTCCACCTGTTCCTGCATGCCGCCGTGCCAGCGTTGCTGGCATGGTTGTTCTGGCGCAAGCGCTTCGCCTCGGCGTGGTTGCTGATGCTGCTGGGCTGGATCATCGACCTGGACCATCTGCTGGCCGACCCGATCTATGCACCGAACCGCTGCAGCATTGGCTTCCATCCGCTACACACCGCACCGGCCATTGCGGTCTATGCCGGGCTGTGCGTGCCGAAGAAAACGCGGGTGTTCGGCATCGGTCTGATCATCCACATCGTGCTGGACGCAATTGATTGCTGGTGGATGCACCACCGTTGATGTTTGCTGCGTGTCGACCAAGGTCGACACCTACGGGAGCATGGCGACCGGCCGGATTGACGCTCGGTAGAGCCGGCCGCTGGCCGGCTTCCGCAGGGAATTCCCGGTGCCTACGTGGTTGCCGGCCAGCGGCCGGCACTACCCACCGTCAGGTTGGTCGCTTCACGCCACCGGCAACCACACCGTCGCACGCAGGCCGGGCTGCGCATTTTCCAGCATCACGCGCCCGCCGTAGCTGGCGGCGATATCGCCCACGATCGCCAATCCCAATCCACTGCTGCCCACGCGCTCATCCAGCCGCACGCCACGCTGGGTGACCCGTTGCAGGGCGTCTGCCGCCAGGCCGGGGCCGTCGTCGCGGACCTCAATGCGCAACTGGCCGTCGTCGGCTTTCGCGCTGACCTGGACCTGCCGTTGTGCCCAGCGCCCGGCATTGTCCAGCAGGTTACCCAGCATCTCCTCCAGATCCGCACTGGCACCGGCGAACTGCAGCGTCGGATCGATGCCCGCCGCCGTGAACGCGATGCCACGTTCGCCATGCACGCGTGCCATCAGCCGGCACATCGCCTGTGCGACGGCCGCCACGTCGGTGCGCTGGCGATGGTCGGCGGCCAGTCCTGCAGCCAGGTAACGGTCGACACTGGCCTGCATGCGCGCACTCTGCTCGCGCACGGTCGCCCGCCAGTCCGCGCCGTCGCCGTCAGCTTCGGTGGCCAGCACGCTCAGCGGGGTTTTCAGCGCATGCGCCAGATCCTGTGCACTGGTGCGCGCACGCGCGACCATGCGTTGCTGGTGGTCCAGCAGTGCATTGAGTTCTTCCCCCAGCGGTGCGACCTCCGCGCCCAGTTCCTGCGTGTCGATGCGCTGCACATCACCGCGGCGTACCCGTTCCAGCTGCGCACCGAGGCGATGCAGTGGACGCAGGCCGAAGCGCACCTGGCTGGCCAGCACCGCCAGCCAGGCGGCGACCAGCACGCCCAGCGCGATGGCGGTGCGCTTGCGGAACGCGGCGACATCCGCATCCAGTGTGCTGCGATCGGTGGCGACCACGGCTACGAACGGTTCGCTGGCGCGTGGCAGGCGCACCTGCTGCACGCGTGCGCGCAGGGATTGCTGCAGCGGCCCGGCCAGGTTGCGGGTGGCCGGCCCGGCAACCGGCGCCGGCAGGGTTTCATCCCACAGCGAGCGCGACTGCAGCAACACGCGGCCATCGGCCCCGGCGATCTGCCAGTAGGCACCGGAGAACACGCGCTGGAAGCGTGCGTCATTGGGTTCCTGGCGCAGGCGCAGCTGTCCGTCCGCATCCACTTCGGCCTGCGCCAGCAGGGTCAACATGTCCTGCTGCAGTTCGTGGTCGAGGCGGTCACGCGCACTGCGCTTGAACAGCTCGCCCAGCAGCGCGCTGGCCAGCAGCGAGACCAGCAGCAGGCCGACGCCGCCGGCCAGCAGCAGGCGCCGTCGCAGCGATGATTGCCGGCTCACGGCGCGGCCAGCCGCCAGCCCTGGCCGCGCACGGTCTGGATCAGGTCGATGCCGAGCTTGCGGCGCACGCGTCCGAGCAGCACGTCCAGTGCGTTGGAGTCCGGGTCATGGCCGCCGTCGAACACCTGTTCGCCGAGGCGATCACGGCCGATCACCTGGCCGCTGTGATGGATGAAGTAGCTGAGCAGCCGGAACTCCTGCGGACTGAGGGGCAGCGCCTGCCCATCCAGCTCAAAGCGGCCGGCGTTGACGTCCAGCTGCAGCGGGCCGCAGTGCAGGCGGGGGCTTGCGTGGCCGTGGCTGCGGCGGATCAGGGCGCGCAGCCGCAGCACCAGTTCGTCGGCCTGGAACGGTTTGGTCAGGTAGTCGTCGGCACCGGCATCGAAGCCAGCCAGCTTGTCGTGCCAGCGCCCGCGCGCGGTCAGCACCAGCACCGGAAAGCTGCGGCCATTGCCGCGCCAGCGCTCGATCACGCTCAGTCCATCCAGTCCGGGCAGGCCGAGGTCGACGATGGCAGCCTGCAGGTCCTCGATCTGGCCGATCTCCTCGGCCTGGCGACCGTCGGCGACCACCGCCACCACATAGCCGGCCTGTTCCAGCAGGGGCATCAGGCGCTGTGCCAGTGCGGCATCGTCTTCGGCCAACAGGATGCGCATCAGTCGTCGAGCTCCGTCTTCAGCAGCTTTCCGCTGCGCGCATCATAGTCCAGCTCCACCACCACGCCGTCGCCGCGCAGGATCTCCACTTCGTAGACGCCGTCGTCCAGCTCCACTTCCAGCAGTTGGCCGGGGTAGCGCTTGAGTGCATCACGCACCACGCTTTCCAATGGCACGTAGCGGCCCTGCTGCACGGCGCGGCGCGCGACCTGCTGCGCCGGGTCCTGTACGTGCGCGGCGGCGATCGGGGCGTTGGCCAGGGCCAGCAGCAGGGGCAGGGTGGCGAGCATGCGGGTGCAGAAAGAATGAGGGGTTCAGGCGCGAGTGTGGCGGGGATGACTAACAGCCGGCTAACAGCCACGGCTAAGGCGCTGTTAACCGAGGCATGCATCGTGGCGTTGCCGGGATGGTCCGGCCACGAACAGGAGAACCCCCATGTTGAAGTCGCTCACCCTCGCCACTGTTGCCCTGCTTGCCGTCGCGCCGGCCGTACAGGCCGCGCCGCTGGGCATGGCCCAGGTTGAACAGACCCTGCGCAAGGCCGGTTATACCCAGATCCACGAAATCGAACGCGATGATGGCCTGTGGGAGGCCGACGTGAGCCGCGCCGATGGCCGCTTCAGCGAGGTCTACGTGGACCCGAAGACCGGCGAGATCTTCGACGAGCACAACGGGCGCGCGCTGTTGACCACCGAGCAGGTGCTGGCACGGGCGCAGTCGCATGGCCTGCGCGAGATCCATTCGCTGGAACGCGATGGTGCGACCTGGTCGCTGGAAGCCCGCAATGCCCGCAACCAGAAGGTGGAGGTGCGCCTGAGCGGTTACGACGGCCGCATCCTGCACAGCGAGCGCGATGGCTGGCTGGATTGACGTTGGCCCATGTAGAGCCGAGCCCATGCTCGGCTTTGCGGCCAACCGTAGCCGAGCATGGGCTCGGCTCTACAGGAGCTGGCTTACCAGCCGAACGGCGGTGGGTAATCCCAGCCCGGGCCGCGGCCGTAGTAGCCGCCATACGGGCCGAAGAAGCCCGGGCCCTTGCCTTCACTCACATGGATGTTGAGGTTGACCCCGTGGGTCTTGCCTTCATCGGTGGTGTAGTTCTTGCTGAGGTTCAGCGTGGCCGCGTTGTAGTGGCTGTTGCCACCGTTCTTGGAATAGCCGATGCCGGTGGTGAAGCTGCCGGACACCTTGACCTTGTCGTCGGTGACGTCGGCGATCTTCGCGTCGTCGTGCACGCGCGGGCCGCTCTTGTCACCGTAATAGGTGCCGGGCGGGTCCTGCTGCAGGGCCGGATCGTTGAGGTAGCGCATCGGCGCCTGCGGCAGCGTCAGGTCCAGGCCGGCAGCCTGCGGCGCGGTGGCGCCGGCGGCGGACTGGGCCAGCACGGTTCCCGGCAGGGCCAGGCACAGCAGCAGGGTCAGGGGGCGGATCATGACGGCGCTCCAGCGGACAGGTGGCCACGCAACACGCGGCGGTACAGGCCGACGCTAGCAGGGGTTGCTTGAATGATGCCTGTCGGCGCCGGATCGGGGTAGAGCCGGCCACGGCCGGCTGCAGGTCACAACCGCCCGAACCCGAACAGCCCTTCCAGCGCATGCCTGCGCCGCTCGATCCGGGCGCGCAGCAGTTGGGCGCCGATCATCGAATAGGTGATGCCGTTGCCGCCGTAGGCCATGGCGAAATGGACCCGCGGCCCCCACTGCGCGTGCGGGCCGAAGAAGGGCAGGCCGTCGGCGGTTTCGGCGAAGGTGCCGGCCCAGGAAAAGGCGGGCACCGGGTCCAGCTGCGGGAACCCGTGCAGCAGCTGATCCATCAGCTTCTCGGCCTTGCGCTGCACGCGCCGGTCGCGCCGCGCCGGGATATCGATGGCGTCGTCCAGCCCACCCACCAGCAGGCGGCGGTCGCCGGTGGCGCGCAGGTACAGGTACGGGCGTGCGCTCTCCCACACCATCGTGCGCTGCAGCCGGCCCAGCGTGTCCGCATCGATCGGGTCGGTGATGAAGGCGTAGCTGCTGCGGTTGCGCGCAACCCGCTGTTCCAGCCACGTCTGGTTGGCATAGCCCATGGCCAGGACCACGTGACGGGCACGGACCGAGGCGCCGGCCTCGGTCATCGCGGTTACGCCCTGCGCGCCAGGCTTGAGCGTGTGCAGCACGGTGCGGTCGTGCACATGGCCGCCGCGACGGCGCACTCGTTTGAGCAGGCCGTAGGTGAGGCAGTAGGGATCGACCCGCGCCGCCTGGCGGGTCAACAGGGCGCCGCCGGCATCCACGTCGAAGCGTTCGCGCAGGGCTTCGCGGTCCAGCCAACGCGCGTCCAGTCCAATATCACGGCGTGCAGCTCCTTCGGCCATCAGGCGCGGCACGTCGCGCCGCCGGCTGGCCAGGTACAGGCTGTCCATCTGCCGGAAGTCCACCTCCTTCAGCCCGCGTGCCACTTCGGCCAGTGCCGGGATCGCGTCGGCACAGGCAAGGTAGGCCAGGGCGGCGGCATCCTTGCCATAGCGCTCGGCCAGTTCCAGCAGATGGGTATCGATCTCGTACTGCAACAGCGCGGTGCTGGCCGCCGTGCTGCCCCAGCCGATGTCGCGCTGCTCGATCACCGCCACCTCGTGGCCGTGGGCGGACAGTTCGTCTGCGATCAGCGCACCGGTGATGCCGCCACCGACCACCAGCACGTCGCAGCGCAGATCCTGCTCCAGCGGGGGAAAGGCCTGCAGCAGTCCGTTGCGCACTGCCCACCAGGGGTAGCCACTTTTCAGGTCCATGGGTCAGCCTGCCGGATTGATTTCATGCTCGTCCTCAGGCTGATCTGCAAGCAGTCGAGCAAACAGGTCGGGGAGGTCGCGCGCTACCGGGAGGGCGTACTGACGTTCCATGCCAATGAATGGAATCCGCACTACCGGCATTGCTGCGTCCAGTGTGTCGAATCCAAATCCCTCCCCGCCGCCGTCCGACGCGAACAGGAATATGCCCGGCGCGTATGATTCAACTTCATACTCACGATTGAAGTCGACCACCTCTTCCGCTTCCCAGAAGACAATGTAGTTGTCGCCAATAAATCCTTCGCCACCGTTGTGCGCCCTAAGGAATTCAAGGTAACTCTCGGGAAGTGCGACTCCTACGCGGGCTGACAGATCAGCAATGGCCGACATTTCAGCCGGGCCATTGAGCTGTCCCTCTGTCAGGTGATATTCCATGACTGCTCTTCCATGTCTCTCGGGGACTGGTTAAACCAGAAGTTTGCCTGCTGCTGATGAATGTCGCGATGGGGGATAACGTCATGGGCGGAGTCGGTTGGCGTCCACCATTGCCCGTAGATCAGGCCGTGGGCTGGCCGGTATGCGGGGTCTGGATCAGTTCGGACAGATCGAAGCCCTGCAGGCGGGCCGCGGCCAGATAATGCTTCTGCACGGTCGCGTCCAGGCGTGGCTCGCGCGCCAGCAGCCACAGGTACTTGCGATCCGGGCTGCCGACCAGCGAGACGCTGTAGTCCGGGGCGACCTGGATCACCCAATAGTCGCCCTTGGCGAACGGCAGCCAGCGCAGGCCCTTGGGCAGGAAACTGACCTCCAGGCGCGCGCTGTCGTTGTCGACGGCGCAGGCCTCGCCGGTGGCCTCTTCGATCTCGCCGTCCATGCGGCAGCGGTTGGTGACGCCGACATTGCCGTTGTCGAGCAGGGTGTAGTGCGCCGACACATCGGTGCAGCCTTCCGGCTCGTGGCGCATCGGTAGGCGCGCGATCTCGTACCAGGTGCCCAGGTAGCGCGGCAGCTTGAGGTCGGCGACGGTCTTCAGCGGCGGGTGCTCGGTCATCGGTCATCGTGGCAGGGGCGGGCCTCCACGATGCCGATGGGCTCGCCATGGGCGGGTGAAGCCGGGGCGATGGCCGTGTCCAGAACGATCCGTCGCCGCTGCGACGTGCCTGTTGTCACCGGCATGGCGGTATCCTGCCGCCAGCGCCGTGTTTTCCTGATCCAACCAAGGTGGAGGTGCCGATGTACCAGGTGATCCTGTTGAAGAGTGAATCCGCGTTCGCACGCGAACAGTGGCCGCAGGTCGATGACCTGGTCGACTACGAGGGCGTCAGCTACAGCCTGCGAGCCGGCCCGCGCCAGCCACTGCCGACCGACCACGAGTGGCACCCGGTGGCGGTATATGCGCCCGATGAGATTACCGAGGAAGAGTTCCAGGACTGGTACGCGCTGCAGCAGCCGACCGTGGAAGAGCTGCGCCTCAAGTACTGATACTGCTGCGCGTCCCCCATCCGTCCTTTACCGCCTCTGCCGTATAGTCGCGCGCAGGCGCGGTGGTCCGCGCGAACCGGTGTGGCTGCGTGTCTTCTTTCCTGCGATCGATCCGTGCACGAGGGCCCTGGTGGGCCCTGCTGCTGTGCACTGCCTTCCTGCTGTCCGCGCCGGTGCTGGCGCAGGAGGAGGACCCCACGCCCAAGCAACAGCTGGCGGACATCGATTCGCGGTTGAAGGATGTCGAGCGCAAACGTGGCGATGCGGAAGCCACCGAGACGCTGGCGATGCTGTCCGAGAATGCCTCGCAGGCACGGCGTGACGCCGAGGCACTGGAAAAGGCACTGCAGCCCCAGCTGGATCGCATCAACGAGCAGCTGGCGCAGCTGGGGACGCCTGCCGAGGGCACCACGGAGCCGCCGGAGCTGGCAGCGCAGCGACGGGCCATAACCAGGCAGCGCGACGGCCTGGCCGCGTCGGTAGCGCAGGCCAAGGCCAGTGCCGTGCGTGCACAGCAGCTGGCGGCGGACATCGAGCAGCAGCGCACCGCACAACGTACGGAAGAACTGGGCCAGAAGGTCGCCTCGCCGCTGTCGCCTGCGTTGTGGAGCAAGGTGGCCGAGCGCCTGCCGATCGATATCGCGCGCGTTGCGCCGTTGGCCGAGCAGGGGCGTGACGCGCTGGTGGCCGGCATCCGCACCCATGGCTGGGGCACGCCGTTGCTGGGCCTGCTGGCCGCGCTGGTGATGATGTTCCCGCTGCGGTTGTGGCTGCGCAGGCTGGGGCGGCAGTTCGCCGCGTCCGAGCGCGCACCTGATGGACGACTGCGCCGGTCTGGCCTGGCGATGTGGCTGCTGCTGGTGGGTACGCTGCTGCCCGGTTATGCCGTGGTGGTACTGATGGCGGCGCTGGATGCGATCGATGCCATCGCGCCGCGCTTGCAGGTCGTGGCCGACGGCCTGGAGACCGCCACCTTCCGTGCGGCGTTCATTGCCGCGCTCAGCGCCTGCCTGCTGGTGCCCAAGCGCCCGTCATGGCGGCTGTTGAACCTGGACGACACCGCCGCGCTGAAGCTGCGCAAATATGCCTGGGGCGCGGCGGCGCTGGCCTGGCTGAGCACGGTGCTGGTGGCCCTCGACCAGGCTACGCGCACCAGCGACGTCACCACGGTGGCGTTGGACGGCCTGATTGCCCTGACCTACCTCGGCCTGATCATGGCCATGCTGGTGACCCTGGCGCGCCTGCATCGCCGGCAGACCGCCGAGGCCGAGGCCAAGCTGGAAGCACAGGCCGATGGCGTGGGGGCAACCACGCCCGTGCGCCGCAGCAGCTGGCTGGTACTGGCCCGGGTAGCGGGCAATATCGCGGTGGTGGCGGCCATCGTTGCCACGTTGCTGGGCTACCTGAATTTCGCCAAGTTCGTGAACCAGCAGCTGATCGGCGGCAGCATCGTCGTGCTGGCCGCAACCCTGCTGTTCAAGTTCGTCGATGACCTGAGCACCTGGATGCTCAACGCCGACAGCAAGGTCGGCCAGACCATCCTGCTCAGCACCGGCCTGAGCGTATCGCGGCTGGAACAGGCGGGCGTGCTGCTGTCGGCGGCGTTGCGCACCATCGTCGTACTGATCGCGCTGCTGGCGCTGGTGGCACCGTTCGGCAACATCGGCGCGGTGGTGGAGCGCTTCTCCTCGCTGTTCACCTCTGGATTCGACATTGGCGGAACCAAGCTGGAGCCGGTGCGCATCGTGCTGGCGGTGCTGGTGCTGCTGGCTGGCCTGGCCGTTACCCAGCTGGTACAGCGCTGGCTGACCGACACCTACCTGCCCAAGACCGAGCTGGATCTGGGCGCGCGCAATTCGGTGAGTACCGTTGCCCGCTATGTGGGCATCATCATCGCGGTGATCTGGGCGCTGTCGGCGATGGGCCTGCAGCTGAGCAAGCTGGCATTGCTGGTCAGCGCGCTGTCGGTGGGTATCGGTTTCGGCCTGCAGGTGATCACCCAGAACTTTGTTTCCGGCCTGATCCTGCTGGCCGAGCGGCCGGTGAAGATCGGCGACTGGGTGAAGCTGGGCGACCAGGAGGGTGACATCCGCCGCATCAGCCTGCGATCGACCGAGATCCAGGTGGGCGACAAGTCGACGTTGATCGTGCCCAACTCCGAGCTGGTCACCAAGACCGTGCGCAACATGACGATGGGCAACAACCAGGGCCGCATCCAGATCCAGTTCGCGGTGCCGCCCAGCACGGATGTCGGCAATCTGCGGCAGGCGCTGCTGGATGCGTACACCGCGCACACCAACGTGCTGAAACAGCCGGCACCGACGGTCTACATCGACAGCATTGCCGGTGGCCAGATCACCATCAACAGCTTCGCTTACGTGGCCAGCCCGCGGCAGGTGTACGCCACCCGCAGCGACCTGTACTTCAGCTTGTTGCAGATCCTGGCCGAGCGGAACATTCCGCTGTCGACCCCGACCGACATCCACATCATCCGCGATCCGCAGGAGTAGGGGTTTCTTTGCAGGGCTGCGCCCTGCACCCGCTACAAGCCGGAGCTACGGCAACGGCAAAAGCTGGTTTCCTGTGGGATGGCGGGGTGGGTCCGGTTGCGGGGGAC
>NZ_KV791403.1:24065-52840 GCF_001807895.1 Stenotrophomonas sp. HMSC10F07 | reverse complement strand
CGCCCATCCCGCCTCACCCAACACGCAACAACACAGAGCCGACAACCCGCTGTTGCTGTTGCTGTTGCTGTTGCTGTTGATTTCACAGCAGTCGCGGCCGCAGGCCGCGCGGAACTCTCACAAGTGCCGCAGTTCCTGCTTCAGCGTCGCCACGCACCGGCGGCTGACTTCCAGCGGCTGCTTGCCATGCCGCAACACCGCCTGCACCTGCCCGCCCGAGCCCCGACGCAGCTCCACCAGCTCGTGGCGCGCCACCAGGCAGTTGCGATGGATGCGGATGAAACGGCTGGCGAACTCCTCTTCCAGCGACTTCAGCGATTCCTCGATCAGGTCCTCGCCGCGCGCGTGGTGCACCACCACGTACTTCTCCTCGGCCTGCAGGTAGTGGATATCGTCCAGCGGAATCAGGCGCAGGCTGCCGCGCAGGCGTGCGCACAGCACGCTGCGTGCCTGCTGCCCGCTGTGCTCCTGCGGCCGGCCATCGCGGCCGGCCAGGAACGTGCGCGCACGTGCGATCGCCGCCGCCAACCGTTCGGCACGCACTGGCTTCATCAGGTAGTCGATCGCTGCGGCCTCGAACGCCGACAGCGCATGCGCATCGTAGGCGGTGCAGAACACCACCGCTGGCCGGGGTTCGAAGCTGGCCAGGTGGCGGGCCGCTTCCAGGCCATCCAGCCCGGGCATCGCGATATCCAGCAGGACCAGGTCCGGCTGCAGCTCCGCGCACGCGTGCAGGGCCTGCTCACCGTTGCCGGCCTCGGCCACCACGTCCACGCCGTCCTGTGCCGCCAACAGGCTGCGCAGGCGCTCGCGCGCCAGCGGTTCGTCGTCGGCGATGACTACCCTCACGATCGTTCCCTCACTGGATCGGCACTGTCACCTGGCAGGCATAGTAGCCCTCGCTCCAGCCAGCCGTCATCCGCGCGGTGCTGCCGAAGCGCCAGGCCAGCCGATGGCCGATGCTGTGCTGGGCATGGCCGGCGCCGCGTGCCAGCGCCAGCCCCGGCGCCTGCGGATCGGGTGCCGGGTTGCGTACGCGGATCTGCAGTTCATTGCCCTCGCGCGCCAGCTGCAGTTCGATGGTGCCGCCGTCGGGCAGGCGCGAGATGCCATGCAGCACGGCATTTTCCACCAGCGGCTGCAGTACCAGCCTTGGCAAGGGCAGGTCCCATGGCAGCGGCTCGTCGCGCTGCCAACGCACCTGCAGGCGTTCACCCAGGCGCAGCGATTCGATCGACAGGTAGCGCTCGGCCAGCTCGCATTCGTCGCGAAGGGTGGAATCGCCCTCGCCCGCCCCCAGCGCGGCACGGAACAGATCGGACAGGTCCAGCACCGCGCGCTCGGCGACTGCCGGGTCACGATGCAGCAGGCTGGCGATCAGGTTCATGCTGTTGAACAGGAAATGCGGGCGGATACGCGCCTGCAGCGCGTCGGCCTGCGCGCGCGCGTTGGCCTGCACCTGCGCGGCCCAGCGATCGCTTACGTAGAAGTAGCGCAGCGCCAGCGCGGCGATCAGCGCCGTGGTTGCCGCGCTGCCGAGGGTGAAACGCCAGAAGCTGATGCCGCTGGCGAAGCTGTCGCCCAGCACCGCGTACAGCGCGTGCACGATGCCGGCGCAGACCACCGCGATCAGGGTGGCCAGCACGGTCGCCGCAATGGCGCCCAGCACCGGCGGCAGCCGCGACAGGGTCTGCCGCAGCAGGCACAGGCTGGCGGTCACCGCCAGCGCCAGCCACAGCGCGAATCCGCTGGCCGACAGCAGTTCGCCGAAGGTCCAGTGACGGCTGCCGTCCGGCGCCAGCGCCAGTACCACCACCACCAGCTCGGCCAGGCCGAGCATCGCCGCCAGCCGTGGCAGGCGGCACAGTTCCGGCATCCACGGCGGTGTGCTGGCCGGCGACATGGCTCAGGCGGCGCCCAGGCGTTCCTGCAGCCAGTCACCCAGTGCCTGGATCTCCTCGGCACAGACCTGGTGGGCCATCGGGTAACTGTGCCACGCCACATCCAGGCCCAGCGTACGCAGCGCCTGCGCGCTGTGCGCTGCGACGGCCTGCGGGATCACCGGGTCGCCACTGCCCTGGGCCATGAACACCGGCACCTGCACCGCGCCGTCAACACGCGTGGCGCTGTCGGCTTCGGGCAGATAGGTGGACAGCGCGATCAGGCCGGCCAGCGGCGCGGTACGCGAGAGCGCGGCCGTCAGGATGATCGCCCCACCCTGCGAGAAGCCTGCCAGGAAGATCTTCTCCGGCGCGATGCCGCGCTCGATCTCGCGCGCGATCAGTGCGTCCAGCTGCACCACCGATTCCTGCACGCCAGCCATGTCGGCGCGCGAACGGAAGTCCATGCCCACGATGTCGTACCAGCCGCGCATCGGCACGCCGTTGTTGATCGTGATCGGCCGCACGGGTGCGTGCGGGAACACGAAGCGCAGCGCCGGCCAGTGCGGCCGCACCAGTTCCGGCACGATCGGCGCGAAATCATGGCCGTCGGCGCCGAGGCCGTGCAACCAGATCACCGACCACTGCGGCGAGGCGCCGGTTTCCTGTTCCACCGTTTGCAGCATGATGCGGCTCCTTCAAGTTCGAGCCGCATTATGCCGCTGGCGCGGGGCAATCAGTACAGCGGCGGTTGCGCGGCCGCTTCCCGCCGCAGCTGCGCGGCGCGTACCAGCACCGGTGGCGGGATGTTCTCTTCGGGGATATCGAGCAGGCCGAGGCGATGCAGGAACGCACCGGGGCCGCGCGAGGAGGTCAGCGCCACCACCGGAACGGCCAGAACCATGCCGATCACCACCGGCGCCATCCAGGCCGCCAGCGACGGCGATACCGCCCAGGCCAGCACGCCCATGAAGGCGCCGAACACACCCAGGCCACCGTAGCCACGGATCAACGCCATCCACGAGATGCCGCCGTCGTCACGCTGCTGCGCGTCCCAGCCGGAATCGCGCCCGGACAACACTTCGGCCACGCCGCGTGACTGCACGTACATCACCACCGGCGCCATCAGCGCGGCGAGCACGGTTTCCACCAGCATCGATACGAAGGCACGGATCGGACCGCCACAACCGCGGCGGTCGACCGGGTCCAGCAGCATTGCCAGGTAGCCGAGCACCTTGGGCAGCAGCAGCACCGCCATGGTGGCGGCGAACAGGCGCACCACCTGCTCTTCATCCTGCGCGCGCCAGTACACGCTGGGCGACAGGTGCAGCAGGGCGTTGAAATCGATGCCTTCCTGGAACAGCGGGATGGCGATGCCGATCAGCATCAGCATCGCCCACATCGGTGCGGTGAAATAGTGGCCGATGCCGATCAGCATGTGCGTGCGGCTGATCCAGTGCAGCCCGCGGCTGCCGACCACCTTGCCGTGCTGCAGGTTGCCCTGGCACCAGCGACGGTCGCGCACCAGCAGGTCGGTCAGCGTCGGCGGGCCTTCCTCGTAACTGCCACCGAGGTAGGGCACCATGTGCGCGGCCCAGCCGCCACGACGCATCAGCGCCGCTTCGACGAAATCGTGGCTGAGCACATGGCCGCCGAACGGCTTGCGCCCCGGCAGCGCCGGCAGGCCGGCGTGGTCGGCGAAGGCGCGGGTGCGAATGATGGCGTTGTGGCCCCAGTAGTTGCTCTCGGCGCCGTGCCACCAGGCCACGCCGCGGGCGATCACCGGCCCGTACACGCGGCCACCGAACTGCTGCATGCGCGCGAACAGGGTGCGGCCGCCGATCACCGACGGCAGGGTCTGGATCAGTCCGACGTCGGCGTTGTGTTCCATGCCGGCCACCAGGCGCACGATGCTGTCGCCGGTCATCAGGCTGTCGGCGTCAAGGATCAGCATCTGCGGGTAGGCACCGCCGAAGCGGCGGACCCAGTCGGCGATGTTGCCGGCCTTGCGCCCGCTGTTGTCACCACGGCGACGATAGAACAGGCGCGTCTGCCCCTCCGGCACACGCTCGCGCAGCTCGGCGAACACCTGTTCCTCGGCAGCGGCGATGTCCTCGCGGCGGGTGTCGCTGAGCACGAAGAAGTCGAAGCGGTCGAGCTGGCCGGTGGCCGCCACCGACTCGTAGATCGCCTGCAGGCCCGCCAGCAGGCGGCGCGGGTCTTCGTTGTAGGTCGGCATCAACAGCGCAGTACGGCTGTGCACGGCCGGCAACGGCTTGTCCGGGTCGATGCCCAGGCGATAGCCCCGGTCGAACACCGCGGTCAGGAAGCCGGCCAGGGCGCTGGCAAAGGAGAGCGCGATCCAGGCAAACAGGCCGACGAACAGCACCAGCAGGCAGGCTTCGAGCACGCTGATGCCATTGGCCGACAGCACCCGCCACATCATCCGCGTAGCCACGGCGGTCATGCCGAGCGTGCCACCAAACAGGTACAGCCGGCGCAGGCCGATCAGGCGCGGCGAGGTGCGATGCCGCCGGACCTTCAGTGCGCCTTCGCGCAGGGTCTGTTCGGGCATCGGCAATGGCGATTCAGCGGGCAGCAGCGCCCAGCCGGCATCGAGCCGGGGCGTTCCTGCTTCCGGATGGATGGTCTGCACCCCCATCGTCGCTTACTCCGCGCCGTCGGCACGGCCGGCCATCCCGGCCGGGCTGCATGCACCAAGGTTCCCGGCGCGCTTTCCCGGCGCCCGCACTTGTCCTGGCTGTGTCGGCCTCACGCCGCACAGTCGATGTCTGTCACTACCGGAACCCACACGATCTCCAACGGGGCGGAATCGAAAATGCGGCCCAGTCTAGGGCCCAGAATGTAAGCCGGGTGCGAAGGTCTACACCGGGATTTGTCCCCATTCAGCAAATAGCAGGCGATCACGCCAGGGCATGGCCAGATGTCACTGCATCGCCCCCGGTACTGGATCGTAACAAACGCGAACGGTTATCATTTAATCAACCAGGCAGGTCACCGTCTTCCGCGCGGCCGCGACCCACCCAGCTGCGCCGGTCCAGACCGCGCACCCGACGACCCACGGAAGGGGCGGCTGCCTGCTGTCTGCCTGCGCCTGCTGCTTCCACCGGGTCACCCCACCTCCCATGGAAGCCGTCATGTCCCTGTCGTCCCGTTCCCGTTCCGCGCGCCTGCCGCGCACCCGCCTGGCCACCGCCTGCCTGCTGGCCCTGCCCGGCCTGGCCGCCGCAGAGGCCGCCGCCGATGCCTCCACCAAGGACCTGGATACCGTGGTGGTCACGGCTTCAGGCAGCCAGCAGTGGATCAAGGATGCCCCGGCCAGCATCAGCGTGGTCAGTCGTGAGGACATCGAGCGCCAGCCGGTACCGGATCTGGCCGCCCTGCTCAGCCGCGTACCGGGCGTGACCGGCGGCCTCAGCGCCGTCGGCGAGCAGTCCAAGATCAAGCTGCGTGGCATGCCGTCCAACTACACGCTGGTGCTGGTGGACGGCAAGCGCATGGGCAGCTCGGCCTCGACCAACTATCGCCCCGACCTCGGCCGCCAGGACCTGAACTGGATCTCGCCGGACCAGATCGAGCGCATCGAAGTGGTGCGCGGGCCGATGTCGTCGCTGTATGGCTCCGATGCGATGGGCGGGGTGATCAACATCATCACCCGGCGCATCGGCGACGAATGGAACGGCAGCGCCACCCACAGCTACACCCGCCCGGCTGACGGCAAGCGCGGCGATACCCAGCAGATCGGCGCCACGTTCTCCGGGCCGCTGGGCGAACGCTTCGGCCTGCGCATCGGTGCCAACAGCATGCGCCGCGATTCGGACCGCTCCAACGGCGGTGTCTCCGGCAATGCCTACGCGGGCGAAAAGGACCGCAATGTCGATGCGCTGCTGCAGTGGAAGCTGAGCGACGCACAGGAACTGTCGCTGGAAGCCGGGCACGGCGTGCAGCAGGCCTTCATCGATGCGTCGCTGGAAAAGCAGGACGAAGGTGCCTGGGGTGCCAGTGAGCTCAAGCGCAGCTCGCTGGCGCTCAACCACGATGGCAAGTGGCGCTTCGGCAATTCGAAGATCAGTGCGTACTGGACCGAGTACAGGAACGACATCGGTGCTGCCGGCCGTTCCGAAGCCACCGATACGATCATCGAGGGCAGCCTGACCACGCCGTTCACCCTCGGCGTTGAACACCAGTTCGCCGTAGGCGGCCAATGGAAGCGGCAGGAGCTGACCAACACCGACACCATCGGCCGCGCGCCGATCGACTATGCCGGCAACGCGGTCAGCGGCTCCACTCTGGACGTGGACACCTGGGCGCTGTTTGCCGAGGACGAGCTGAAACTGCACCGCACCCTGGCCCTGACCGTGGGCGCGCGCCTGGACCATCACGAGCAGTTCGGCGGCCACGTCAGCCCGCGTGCGTACCTGGTCTGGCACCCTGCCGAACAGTGGACGATCCGCGGTGGCGTCTCCAAGGGCTTCCGTGCGCCCAGCCTGACCGAGAACTCGGCCAGTGCCGCTACCCAGTCCGGGGGCCGCGGCTGCACCTCGCTGATTCCGCTGGGCTACACCCGTGGCGGGTGCTACATGGCCGGCAACCCGGACCTGGATCCGGAGACCAGCACCAACCGCGAGATCGGCATCAGCTTCGACAATGACCTGATCGATGTCGGCGTGACCTATTTCCACACCGACTTCCGGAACAAGATCGAGTACGCACCGCTGGGCCGGTTCAACGGCATCTGGTGGACGCGCATGAGCAACGTACAGCGCGCGCGCACCCGCGGCATGGAAGGCAACCTCAACGTCCGCTTCGGCGAGCAGTGGCGCTGGCGCACCTCGGCGACCTGGATGAAGGAAGCCAGGAACCTGACCACCGGCCGCAACCTGATCGATACGCCGGAGTTCTCCGGCTATTCGTCGCTGGACTGGGCGCCCAGCACGGTGTTTTCCGGCAGCCTGTCGGCGCAGTACACCGGCAGGCAGACCGGCACCGCCACGACCTTCCTCAAGGCCTATACGCTGTATGACCTGACCGCGGCATGGAACGTCAACGAAGTGCTGACCCTGCGCGGTGGCGTCAGCAACCTGGCCGACAAGAAGCTGTATGCGGAAGGCTCCACCGACTACTTCGTCGCCGGGCGCAGCTACTTCCTGAGCATGACCGCGCGGTTCTGACCGGCGGCACGCGCCGTGATCGCGCTGGCGACATGCCAGCGCGATCGACGGTGTTGCGGGTTACTCGCTTTCCAGCGCGGCCGGTGCCGCATCCCGCGTGGCGGCCGTGCGCGCACGGTCCATCGCCACCGCCAGTTGCTGGCGTGCGAGCAGTTGTTGTGCCTGCACCACTTCAGGTGTCGGCAGGAGCACCGGTCCCGGTGCGTTTTCCGGTGTAGCAGGTGTGGTCATGCAACCCCCATGGACATCCCGCCGCCGCACGGGTTCAGCCGGTGCGGCAGCGGAACTGCGCACCCTATCCTAAAAACAAGGCGGGCGGGTGACGGCGCGGCGCTTGGCCGCAGGCGCGAACAAGGCAGGCGTCACATTCTTGACGCTAGCGCTTGGATCCTGAATAGGACTTGTCCTATCATGAAAACGTTTTCTCACAGGGATGTTTCCCAATGAATACCACCGACCTGTCCCAGTTCAGCCCGAAGTGGCAGTTCCGCTTCAACTTCTTCCGCCAGCACGGCGCCCCCAAGAACCCCGGCTTCAAGCAGGCCTGGAAGGCACTGTCCTTTGGTGACCGCCTGAAGATCAACCTGAACTTCTTCGCGTTGTTCTTCGGTGCCATCTACCTGCTGATTCTCGGCATGTGGCGCAAGGCACTGGTGGTGATCGGCATCAACATCGCGCTGGCCATCGTCACCATGTTCCTGCCGGATGTCGTCGGGCGCATGCTGTTCATCGCCATGAACCTGCTGGTCGCCTCCAGCACCAACTACAGCTACTACCTGGAGAAGGTGGAAGGACGCGCCAGCTGGAACCCGTTTGAAGGAATGTTCTGAGCCATCAGACCTGCGCAGGATGCGCGGCAAGGATGCAACCGACGCCCGGCACCCGCCGGGCGTCTTCGTTTCCGGCATCAGGCCGCGCGGCGGGCCATGCCCTCGGGCTCGGCCTGCAGGCGGAAGCGCGACACCGCCACCGCCAGCTGCTCGGCCTGCTCCTCCATCGCACGGGCGGCGGCACTGGCTTCCTCCACCAGGGCGGCGTTCTGCTGAGTGGTTTCGTCCATCTGCACCACGGTCTGGTTGACCTGCTCGATGCCGGCCGACTGTTCGCGCGACGCGGCCGAGATCTCGGCCATGATTTCGTTGACCCGGCCGACCTGGCCGACGATGTCCTGCATGGTGCGCCCCGCACCGTGCACCAGCTGCGCACCGGCACCGACCTGGGCCACCGAGGCGTCGATCAGCTCCTTGATCTCCTTTGCAGCACCCGCCGAGCGCTGCGCCAGCGCCCGCACTTCACTGGCCACCACTGCGAAGCCACGGCCCTGTTCACCGGCGCGCGCAGCTTCCACTGCCGCGTTCAGCGCCAGGATGTTGGTCTGGAACGCGATGCCATCGATCACCGAGATGATCTCGGCGATACGCTGCGAAGACGCCTCGATCTGCTCCATGGTGTGCACCACCTGGCTGACCACCTGGCCGCCTTCGCTGGCCACGCCCGCTGCGGAACCGGCCAGCGTGTTTGCCTGCAGCGCATGGTCGGCATTCTGGCGCACGGTGGAGGTCAGTTCTTCCATCGACGCGGCGGTTTCTTCCAGGTTGGCGGCCTGCTGTTCGGTGCGGCGCGACAGGTCGCTGTTGCCGGCGGCGATCTCACCGGCGGCCAGGCGGATGCTGGCCGCCGACTGCTGGATCTGGCCGACGATCTGGGTCAGCTGCTGCACGGTGCTGTTGGCATCGTCGCGCATCACCGCAAACACGCCGTGGAAGTCGCCCTGCATGCGGGCACTGAGGTCACCGGCGGCGATCGCGCGCAGCAGCTTCGACAGCGCCGCCAGGTTGTGGTCGCTGACTTCCATCATGGTGTTGAGGGTCTCCACCATGCGGCGGAAATCGTGGTCGAAGCGCAGTGCATCACCGCGCACGGCGAAGTCACCGGCGGCGGCCGCAGCGGCAAGCTGCTGGATCTGCTCGTTGATCGCGGCCAGGTTGCGCTTGGTGGTGGCCATCGCAGCGGTGAACACCGCCTTCTCGCCCGGCAGCGCTTCCATGTCCACGCTGAGGTCGCCAACGGCATAGCGCTGCATCACTTCAACCAGGCGCTGGGTGACCGCATTGCTGGAGGCCACCAGCTGGTTGCTGTCGGCCACCATGCGGCCGTACTCGCCCGGGAAAGCCGCAGCATCCATGCGATAGCTGAGTTCACCGGCATCGTGGCGGCGCGCCATTTCGGCCTGCGCAGCCATCACCGACTGCAACTGCCCACGCATGCCCTGCATCGCGTCCAGCAGGCGCCCCACTTCGTCGTTGCTGCGCGCCGGCAGCGTGCTGTCCAGCTTGCCGGCGGCGACATCACCGGCCACGCGCACCGCTTCGGCCAACGGGCGGATCGCCAAGCGGCGCAGCAGCACGTAGACACCGGCGCTGAGGGTCAGCGCGGCGATCACGCCGACCAGCAGGGTCAGCCACAGCAGCTGGCGTGCCTCAGACACGATCACCGCATGCGGCATCACCACGCCCAGCGCGAAGCGTTGCGGGGCGTCGCCCACGCGCAGCGGCACATACACGCGTACATTGCCGGCCGCATCGGGGCTGAAGGCCTCGAACGGACGGTCGGCGGCGATGTCGGCCAGCATGGTGCGGGTCAGGGCATCGTTGCGCGGCTTGCCGATCTCGGCGGCATTGGCCGAGGCCAGCACCACGCCCTTCGGCGACAGCAGTTCGACGCGGCCAGCCCCCATCGGCTTCAGCGTTGCCAGGTGCTTCTGCAGCGCTGCCAGCGAGAAGTCGACGGTGAATACACCGAGGAACCTGTCGTTCTCGATGATCGGCGTGCTCAACGTGCTCATCAACACCTGCTGCCCGGCGATGTCATAGGCATAGGGTTCGCTGACCTTGGGCAACTTGTCGCGGCTGGGCACCATGTACCAGTCACCGGAACCGCTGGCAGTCTCGGTGTAGTCGGTCATCACCGACTGCTGCGGTTTGCCGTCGTGCCAGGCCCAATAGCTCATGTAGCGGCCGGTGGCATCGTGTGCTTCGGTATTGACGAACTCCGCATCCTTGCCGTCGAAGGCGTCGGCCTCCCACATGGTGCTCTTGCCCAGCCATTGAGGATGAGCACGCAGCTGTTCGCCGAGCACCGCCGCCAGGCTGGCGCGGTCGGGTATGTCACCACGGGCACGCTGGGCCAGCACGGCCTCGACCATGGCGTCATTGCTGGCGAAAGCGGTGCCCAGATCAGCCGCCACCTGGCGCGCCTCGGCGTTGGCCTCGCTGGTCATGGTCTGGCGCGAGGCGCTGATCAGACTGGCGCTGGCCTGTCGGTAGATCAGGAACGCGGTCAGGCCGAAGCACAGCAGCGCGATCACGGCGGTGCCCAGCATCAACTTGTGGGCGATGCTGCCTGGGCGTTGGGCAGTGGCAGAGCGGGAAGAAGGCATGGGAGGGTCCGCAAGGCAGTTCAGGACGACCGGCACCACGAGGGCACCGCGCAGGCGCGCGATCCGTCGCGCAGGCCACCGGCCGCCGGGGCGCGCCCGGCGCTGGAAGCGCACTGGGTTAGCGGCCGCCCGCCAGCGAGGTTGAGGCGGGCGGCCTGCACATTCCTGAATCCGCTCAGGCTCGGCTCAGCGCCCCCCGCGATGCCCTCACTCGGCCACGCGGTCCTTGATCCACTGTGCCCGCGGCAGTACCTCGATGCTGCCGACGGCATACTGCTGCAGCACGTCGTCCGGCCCGAAGCACGGTTGCCAGCCCAGCTCGCTGCGCAGGCGGGCACTGTCGTAGACACGGTCGATGCTCAATGGCAGCGGCCAACCACGGCGTTCGAACTCGGCCAGCAGCTGCGGCGCGCGACGGGCCAGCACGCTGCGCGGGTGCGTGGCCAGCTCCAGGCAGTCCTCGCGCCGGAACGGCGTCGGCGCACAGGCGAGGTAGCGCGCGAACGGGGCGCCTTCGTCGAGCAGCAGTGCAGCATGTGCGCTGGCCACATCGCGGGCGTCGATGCCGCGATGCAGGCGGAACATCGCCATCCGTTCGGGCGGTTCCGGGAAACACCGGCCCATGCGCAGCACGCGAACGCTGAAGCCCGGCGTGGCGGCGGCTTCGGCCAGGGTCTCTGCCTGCAGCTTGGTTCGGTGGTAGATCGTGCGCGGCAGCGGCTCGGTGTCTTCGTCGATCCAACGGCAGCCACCGGCCACCACGGCATGGCCATACAACGCAGTGGTGCTGGTCAGCACGAAGCGCCGTGCTCCTGCTTCGCGTGCAGCCTGCAGCAGGTGTGCGGTGGCCTCCACGTTGATCTGCTGGAACACCGCATCCGGCACCAGGCCGACATGCGGGGCATGCAGGGCCGCGGTATGGATGACCGCATCCATGCCCTGCACCGCGCGCGCGACGGCCTGCCGATCGCTGACATCGGCGATGATGCGCGTGGTGGCAAACGGACTGCGGTCCAGCCCCACCACTTCGTGGGCGGCCGCCAACGCACCGAAGATCGCGCGCCCGATGCGGCCGGAACTGCCGGTCAACAGAATCTTCATTGAGTCCATTCACTCGAAGCGCCCGGGAACTACCGGGATGCTTCGATTCTAGGCATGCAATCGCGCATCCGCGATAGGACAACCATGCAATCGTGCGTTCATCTTGACGACTTCGCAGGCGCCAGCAGTTGCCGCGCGATGAACAGCGGATCGTCGCCGCCGGCCACATCGGGCCTCACGCCAGTACGTTCCCAGTTTCCACCGGTACGCAGATTGATGGGTTGCCGGTCGGGAATACTGATCTGATAGCCATCGGGCAGCAGCACAGGATCACCAAACATATGCGCGGCACCGCCACTGCGCGTGCCGACAATCCGCGCGCGGCCCAGTGCCTGCAGCGAATAGGCGACGAACTCGGCCGCCGAACCGGTGCGGCGGTCGATCAGCACCACCAGCGGTTTCAGGTACGCAGGCAGGCTGGCAGGCGGCAGCGGTACCGGCGTGCGCCGGCCGCGCTGGTCCAGCTGCTGCACCGCGTCGATCTTCGCGTCCAGCAGCGTGCGTACCAGCAGGTCGGCACTTGCATCGTCGCCGCCCCCGTTCTGGCGCAGATCCAGCACCAGGCCATCGGTGTCGGCCAGCAGGGAAAGGGCCGCAGCGAACTTCGGGCGCGCCAGATCCAGCGGATAGAAGGTACTCAGGCGCAGGTAGCCAATGTTGCCCTCCATCACCCGCACCTCGCGCACGCCGGCACCATTGCGGCGGGCATCGGCGCGCCAGGCCATCAACCAATCGTCCTGGCCGGCCGCTGCGTCCACGCGTTCAACGTGGAAGTGGCCATCGAACATGTCCAGGTCCTGGTTCAGGCGTGCGCTGAACGCAACCGGATCCGAACAGCTGTCCGCATAGCGCTGCTGCACCGACCAGGTGCGCAGGGCATCGGCGATACGGGCGCCGGCCGCCTCGTCAAGGTACTGCGCCTGCACGGCGGTGGCCGCCGCGCGCAGCACTCCGTCCTGCGCCGGGCAGGCCGCTGCCAGCAACGCAGCGAGCATCCAGGACACGGCCATCAACCACCTCCGCGTTGAAGATATATAAGCCCTTATATATCATCCTGGTCATGGATCTCCAACACGCCACGCTCGGCACGTTGCTGCGCGCCCTGCTCGACCAGCTGGACCCGGCGGTCGAGCAGGCCTACCGGGACCTGCAACTGGACTACCGGCCCCGCTACACGCCGGTGCTGCGCACGCTGATGGCGCAGGGCCCCTGCCGGATCAAGGACCTGGCATCGGCCTGCGGGCTCAGCCATTCGGCGCTCAGCCAGACCGCGGCGGCGATGGTGCGCGATGGTTGGCTGCACGCGTCCAGCGGCGACGACGGACGTGAACGCATCCTGCAGTTGAGCCCCCGCGCACAGCGCGCGATGCCTGCGCTGCAGGCGCAATGGCAGGCCACTGCCGTAGCGGCGCGCAGCCTCGATGCCGATCTGGGGCAGCCGCTGGAGCAGGTACTGCGCGACGCCCTTGCAGCGCTCGCGCAGCGGCCCTTCGCGCAGCGCCTGCAGGACGCCCGCCGGCCCTGAAGCCTTCTGCTCTGCGGCCATTTCGATTTCGCTGAGGAAGGTCCAGCCGCCGTTGCCCAGGCGCAGCTCCAGCGTGCGCACTGCGCGGCCGGCTGTCCGGCCCAGGTGAAGGGTGCAGTTCGTCCTAGCCACGCAGGGCGGCGCGCGCAGCAGCGTACCTGCGCCGTGAAAAGCAGTACGGTGCGGCGTGAAGGCAGCCGCACCGGTGCGGACACTCCGTTAGCCGGGCACCGGCAAGGATGAGCTTCCCTTCCATGCAACGGGAGCCTTCCCATGGCCGGCCAGCACCACGGCACTTCCCATCGTGGCTTCGCCTCGATGGACCAGGACAAGCAGCGCGCGATCGCCGCAAAGGGAGGACGCGCCGCGCATGCGTCCGGCAATGCACATGAGTTCAGCCCGGCCGAGGCACGCGTGGCCGGCCGCAAGGGCGGCGAGGCGATCAGCCGCAACCGCCAGCACATGGCAGCGATCGGCCGCGAAGGCGGGCACGCTCGCCACGCCAATGCACGGCAGCAGCGGCAAGCGGCCGAAGCGACGCCAACGAGGGACGGTCCACAACGCCAGCAGGGCTGACCGCGGCGTGTCCAGGCGCGCCTGGGCTGCCGGAGCAGCCCGAATGCCGCGAGCAGGGCCAGCACGCCGTAGACGGTCATCGTCCCGCGCGCACCGCCAGGCGTGGCTGAGGCACCATCCACCGCTCAGGCGTGGGCGAGGATGTTCAACAGCCGACCGAACGGATCGCGGACGAAGAAGCGCCGCACGCCCCAGGGTTCGTCGGCCGGGCCATATTCCAGCGCGATGCCGGCCGCGCGCATGCGCTGCAGCACGTCCTGCAGATTGTCCACTTCGATCGACAGGTCCGGCACCGGCGTGCCCGAGCCTCCTTCACTGGCGAAGCTGACCTGCGCCACCGCACTGCTCTGCCCGCCATGGGTGACGATCCAGCCATGGTCCATCACCACCGGCATGCCGAGCAGCTCGCCATAGAACGCAGCGGCACGTGAGGGATCGGGCGTGGCGATGTTGGCGACGACACGCTTGACGGCCATGTTCCACTCCACCAGGAAGAACGTGTCGAGACTGCCCGACCTTGCGCACGAACAGAAGAGCCTCGTCACGGACGAGGCCCGTCTTCAGCCGAGCATGGCTGGGCTTACACCGCGCCGCAGCGCTCCATGACACATCGATCGTATTCGTACTGGCATTCCATGGCATCACCACCACCGGACACACATGCCTGGTAAGCCTTCCAGCAGGGCAGATCGCAGGGCTGGACCGGTCCGGCCACGGCCACCGAGCCGCTGCAGGCCAACGCGAACACAACACCGGCGATCACTTTCCTGAAAGTACGCATCGACATCGCTCCTTGATAAGCCTGGTGAGCCCAGGCCGGGCCACCTTAGCGCTGCACACGGGACGCTGGGTGAAGGCCGATGCCGCTCGACTCAGCGGTGCAGCAACCCCAGCACACGCAGCTGTCCGGCCAGCTCATCAATGTTGCGCCACGGCAGGATCGGCGAATTGCCGCGCTCGTCCGGCGGGTTGTCCGGCAGCGCATCGGACCAGCCACCGGCCCCCACCAGCGGCAGCAGCGGCCGCTTGTGCAGCCAGGCCAGGCAAACCTCCGAGATCGTGCCGGCGCGCCCGCCGATCACGATGCAGGCATCACCGGCCAGGGCCATGATCAGGTTGCGCGCATCGCCCATGCCACAGGGCACCACCACCGTGGCCGGCCAATCGGCCGGCGGCATGCTGCTTTCCGGGATCACGCTGAGCACTTGGCCACCGGCGGCTACTGCCTGCTCGGCAGCTATCCGCGTAGCGGCACTGCCACAGCCGCTGACCAGCGTGATGCCCTGCACGGCCAGGAAACGCCCTGCTTCAGCTGCGCGCTCGAACGCGTCGCTGCCAGGATCGGCACTACCCAGTATCGCCAACTGTGGTTTACGCAATGCGTTACGCATGGACGGCTCCAAGGCCTCGGAAAGAAAGGTCGCGGTGCCCGGCCCGGCGGAGCCACGTCGTGCACCGATCACAAAACATTAACACGTTCATAAAAATCCCTTCACATTACTGGGGGATATCGCCATGCCTTTGCGTTAACGGCCTTGATGTCCGTCAACCAAGGAAGTTGTCCGATGAATCACCCGCTGTACGGCCGTTCGTCCCGCTCCCTGTCGCACCGCCCGCTGGCGCTTGCCGTCGCCAGCTCGCTGCTGCTGGCCGCTGCACTGCCGGCCATGGCCAGCGAATCACTCGAGGCCTGGCAGCAGCAGCGCCAGATGCAGGCTGCATGGGCACAGCCTGCTGCCAACGCTGCACCCGCAGCGACGGCCGCTGCACCTGCCGCCAGCAGCACCGCCGTTCTTGGCAAGCCGGGCGATCCGGCCAGCTGGCGCAGCGATGAGTTCAACGCCGATTGGGGCCTGGGTGCGATGGGCGCGGACTACGCCTATGCACGCGGCCTGACCGGCAAGGGTGTGCGCCTGGCGCTGTTCGACTCGGGGTCCGCACTGGCGCATCCGGAGTTTGCAGGACGCAATACCTCCAGCATCACCATCGGTGCCGACTGCGCGACGCCGGGTGTGGTCGCGGGGACCGGTGCCTGCGGGCAGACCCGCGGCGAACAGCCCGGCTACAACTACTATGGCCTCGGTGCCGGCGTTCCGGCCGCACTCGCGGCACGCCTGATCGCGGCCGGCCAGCCCTATGGCTTCAGCTACGCCGACCACGGAACGCATGTGCTTGGCACCATCGGCGCAAACCGCAATGGCACCGGCATGCATGGCGTGGCCTTTGGTGCGGATCTCACCGCCGCCCGCGTGTTCGGCGACACCTACTATGAGTGGCGCCTGGATCCGGACAACTACTATCGCCCGCGCGCGGTGTACCGCACCGATCCGGATGACGCCGCCACGCTGGACATGTATGCACAGATCCAGGCGCAGGGCGTGCGTGCCATCAACCACAGCTGGGGCATCTCCACGCGCAACATGACCGCCGCCGCGCTGGACCAGCAGTACGCCAACATCGGTGCCGACTACGGCGTGTACGGCAGCATCTACGCCAGCAATGGCGATACACCGGGCTCCACCCTCATCCAGGTCTGGTCGGCTGGCAACGGCAGCGGCGCCGTCGCCGGAATCACGGCCGCGATGCCGCGCTGGAAGCCCGAACTGGAACCGTACTGGCTGGCCGTGGCCAACGTCCGCCGGCCCAACGCCGCTGCGGGCGAAACGGACTACGTGATCGATGGAAGTTCCAGCATCTGTGGCGTTGCCGCCAACTGGTGCATCTCGGCACCCGGCACCGACATCGTCAGCACCATCGTTTCCGGGGATATCCAGGGCCGCATCGAAAACACCTCCGCCTACGTGCGGCTGATCATCGACAGCGAGAACACCCAGTATGTCTATGGCACCAAGACGGGCACATCGATGGCGGCGCCGCACATCACCGGCGCGCTCGGCCTGCTGATGGAGCGCTTCCCCTATCTGGACAACGCCCAGGTCCGCGACGTGCTGCTGACCACCGCACGCGACCTGGGTGCAGCGGGCATCGATCCGATCTACGGCTGGGGCATGGTGGATCTGAAGAAGGCCATCGAAGGCTATGGCTCGCTGCGCGTGGACACCAACGTGGTGATGAACCAGAAAGCCGGCGGCCTGAAAGTCTGGGAAGGCGATGCCTGGGACAACTGGACCAACGACATCGGTGGCCCTGGCAAGCTGACCAAATCCGGTATCGGCTGGCTGCGCCTGAGCGGCAACAACAGCTTCAACGGCGCGGTACTGCAGGACGGTACGCTGGAATTGAACGGCACCAACACCCTCACCTCGGCAGTCGAAGTACAGGGTGGCCAGTTGCTGCTCAACGGCAGCCTGGTCTCCACCGCACTGACCACTACCGGTGGCGTGAGCACGGTCAGCGCCAGCGGCGTGCTGAACAACAGCAACCTGGTGATCAACGGCGGCGTGGTGTCCTTCAACGGCACGCAGACCGGCGGCACCACCACGGTCGGCGCCAATGGCCTGCTGAAGGGCGTCGGCACGCTCGGCAATACCCGCGTGGACGGCATCATCGCGCCGGGCAACTCGATCGGCACGCTGACCATCAACGGCAACTACGTGCAGAGCGCCACTGGCGTCTATGCCGCCGAGCTGGCCCCGGGTGGCCGCAGTGACCAGTTGCACGTGACCGGCACCGCCACCCTTGGCGGCACGCTGGTCGCGCTGCCGGAGCCGGGCGTGTACTACCTCGGCGAGCAGTTCAACTTCCTGCGTGCCGACGGAGGCGTCAACGGCCAGTTCGCCAAGACCGACTTCAGCGCGTTCTCCCCGTTCCTGCAGTTCAGCCTGGCCTACGGTACCAACGGCACGCGCATCGACGTCGCCCGTGGCGCTTCACTGACCACGGCTGCCAACACGCCCAACCAGCGTGCAGTGGCAGCGGCCGCCGACCTGCTGCCGATCGCCCAGGGTCTGCCCAAACCACTGACGCAACTGTTCCCGCAGCAGGTCGGAGGCGTGCTCGACGGCCTCAGCGGCGAGCTGCATCCGGCCACGGCCATCGCCCTGATCGAGGGCAGCCGCTACGTGCGCGATGCCGCGTTGTCACGCCGTGCCGGCGCCGCCGCACCCGGTAGCGACGTGGGTGACGCGACGGGTGCATGGGTGCAGGCCATCGGTGGCAACAGCAAGCTGGACGGTGACGTCAACACTGCCCGCACCGAAGCCAACAGCAACGGCCTGCTGGTCGGCATCGACCGCGAGTTCTCCGGCTGGCAGGTCGGCGTGTTGGCCGGCACGGGCCGCACCGACGTGAAGCAGCAGGCGCGTCGCGCCAAGTCGAAGATCGACAACACCCACTTCGGTGCCTACGCCAGCCACAACTGGGGCGGTTTCGGCCTGCGCGGTGGTGTGGCGTGGAGCAAGCACGAGGTGAAGAGTACGCGTGATGTCGCCTTCGCAGGCTTCAGCGACAGCCTGAGCGCACGCTACGACGCCCGCACCCGGCAGGCCTTCATCGAAGCCGGCTACCGCTTCGGTGGCCCGGAAGCCGGGCTGGAGCCCTACCTGCAGGTCGCACGTGTCGAAGTGGACCTCAAGCGCGTCAACGAACGCGGTGGAGCAGCGGCACTGCAGGGCAAGGTGGACGATACCGGAACCACGATTGCCACTGCCGGCCTGCGCTTCGACAAGGGACTGAAGGCTTCGTTCCAGCAGGAGAGCTGGCTGCACCTGCGCGGTGGCGTCGGCTATCGCCGCGCTTCCGGTGATCGCAGCCAGGTCGCCAACCTGGCCTTCGCCAACGGAAGCACGACGTTTGCGGTCAACGGCGCGCCGATCGCCGACAACGCGGTGGTGGCCGAACTGGGCCTGTCGGCGTGGCTGACCGAGCGCCAGCAGCTGGAACTGGGCTACAGCGGCCAGTTTGGCAGCGAAAGCCGCGACCACGGTGCGAACGCACGCTGGTCAGTGCGTTTCTGATTCCGAAGCAGTGTGCCCTTGAAGCGTTGGGGCGGCCTGATGGCCGCCCCTTTTTTCGACAACACACCGGGAAAGGTGGCCTTCAACCGTCAGGCCGCCTTCATCGCGTGTTTGCGCGCACGCATGACGTTGTGGCACTCCTGCACTTCCGGCAACAGCTGGGTGACTTCCTGGCGTACCGCCGGCGGCAGCTCGTTGTCCTTCAGCACGTCCTTGAACGCGCCCAGCAGGCGGTCCTCCGACTCTTCCAGCTCGGCCACATAGCCATAGTTGGTGTCACCGAAGGCTGCACGCACCTTGCCGTAGAACTGCTGCATCGAACCCACCACGGTGCCATGCTCGGCCGGCTTGCCGCCGCTGGCAGCCACCGAACCACTCAGCGCCGCGACGATGCGGCCCTTGACGCCGGCGATGCGGGTGAACAAGGCCGACAGCTCGGCATCCTTCACCTTGGTCGCCGCTTCTTCATAGAACGACTTGCCGTCACGAGCGATCTCGATCAGGTCGTTGAGGCGATGTTCGATGGTGGACTGGGTGCTCATGGCGTTGCTCCTGTATCTTCGTTTCAGGGGAGAAAAGCAGCTTCGACTGCGCTGCCTGCGTATCCACTGTGGACATGCTTGTGTGGTTCCCGGGTGAGCAGCGATTGATACGCACATCACGTCACCCAACCCGCACTGACTGCTTCACGCCACAGTGGCGCGTGGATCACATCGAGCGAGCCCGGGCAGGCTCACCAAGGTACGAAAAGGATGATCAGCACGATCACCAGGACTGCGGCGAGCGCTCCCATCAGCACGTTGCTCTGGCGCCAACTGGGTTTCGGTTTTCCGGGAGTATTCATGCCTGCTACCTGTCTCTGCGGATGACCCCGGCAGACTGATGGATCGGCGACGGTGCGTGCGTGCAGGACACGTGCAGGCGACGTGCAGAGCACCGGCACCCATGTCGATTTCCGGCACACTCGCTCGTCAGATCATCAAAGCCCTCCTTGATTGCGGACCCCATGCCTCCCATCCTCACCGCCTTCGCCACCTCCCCCGACCGCGGCCAGGGCCTGGCCCGTGACATGTGCGTGCGCTGGGCACTGGAGGAACTGTCGGTAGCCTATGACGTACAACTGCTCACCTTCACCGAGATGAAGCAGCCCGTACACCTGGCACGCAATCCGTTCGGGCAGATTCCGACCTGGCAGGAGGGCGACCGGACCCTGTTCGAATCCGGCGCCATCGTCCTGCATCTGGCCGAACAGCACCCCGGCCTGCTGCCGCGCGATCCGGACGCCCGCATGCGCGCGATCATGTGGATGTTCGCTGCGCTGAACACGGTGGAACCCCCCATCGTTGAGCGCTCCATGGCCTGGGTGCTGGAGCGCGAGCAGCCGTGGTACGCACAGCGGCTGCCGATGCTGGATGAGCGGGTTCGGGCGCGACTGGCGCAACTGTCGACATGGCTGGCCAAGGCGCCGTGGCTGGACGGCGATTTCAGCGTGGGCGACCTGATGATGGTCTCGGTGCTGCTGCGCCTGAAGAGCAGCGGGCTGCTCGACGAGTATCCGACGGTGGCCGCCTATGTGGCCCGCGCGACGCAGCGGCCCGCCTACCAGCGCGCCTTCGCCGCGCAGTTGGCGGTGTTCCAGAACGCCTAGCGCTGCGCCCCGCGCGGGGTCTTCAGCGTAACTTCCGCCGGCAGGCGGCCTGCACCAGCATCAGCTGCGCCACCAGGATCAGCATCGCGCAGCCTGACAGCAGCCACGGGTCGATGTACCACTGCTCATTGAAACTGAAGTCGCCTGCGGAAATGCGTTTCCAACCGTTGAAGTGCTGCATCGCTGCCACCACGAACGCGAAGCCACCCGCGGTGTACGACAACCAGGGCACGATGAGGCTCCCCGGGCGCGCGAACAGCGTCAGCAGGCCGAGCACGCCGATGACCGTGCGCTGCACGCGGCAGTACGGGCAGACATAGGCCATCCCGCTCCATTCCACCGCCCAGGCCAGCAGGCTGACCAACATGCCCGCCACTGCGGCGGCGTGCAGGACTTTCGGCGTGATCGTCATGCCACTCTCGTGTGCCATCCCGTGCTCCTTGGTTGAAAGACCCGGGCAGGGTAGCAGTGCTGCAGCGTCATCCCTTCTTGATGACGGTCCGCTTGCCGATGGTGCTGGTCTTGCCAGCGGTCGGCCTGGCCAAGCCAGGAATCAGGAAATCGGTGACCTTGTGGCCCATCGACACCTTGGACGCCAACCAGCGCGGCATGCGCCCGCGACCGGTCCAGGTCAGGCGCTTGTATTCCGGGTCGCGATACTTGGGCGCGACTTTGCCGGATTTACGGCGGACGGCTTTTCGGGCCGGCGCAGGTGTTTCCGAGGCTTGGCCGCCAAAGAGTTCTTCAAGGGTGTAGCCGGCTTCGGCGGCGGCGGCCTTCAGCATCCGCCGCACCGCACTGGCCGGACGGCGGCTGGAAATCAGCTGTTTCCGCCGTTCAGCGGCAACCACCAGGGCACCCAGCTCGCGAAGGCTGAGCGATTCAATATCGATCGTCATGCGGGAAAGGTCTACTGCAGCGCGGCAGCTGTCAAGGCGCCCTGCCCGGCGCGTAGACACGGGCTTCACCGCCGGTGGGCTCCGATCGCCTGCGTCGGCCATCTCCGAGGACCTCGACGTGAGCACTTCATCGCATTCGCTCGCCTACCTGCTTGCACGCATCCTGCTGATGGCCCTGTTCCTGGTCTCCGGGCTGGGCAAGCTCGGCGATCTCAGTGGTACCCAGGGCTACATGGAGGCAATGGGAGTTCCCGGCATCCTGCTCTGGCCGACCATCGCCTTCGAAATCGGCAGCGGCCTGTGCATCCTGCTCGGCTTCCAGACCCGGCTGGTGGCGGTCGTGCTCGCAGGCTTCAGCCTGGTCACCGCTTTCATCTTCCACCACAACTTCGCCGATCAGACCCAGCAGATCATGTTCCTGAAGAACCTGGGCCTCGCCGGCGGCTTCCTGCTGCTGGCGTGCACCGGGGCGGGACGTTACAGCATCGATGGGCGTGGGCGGCGCGGATGAGCGCGCGGCATGCCGCCATCACCCCTGGCCCATGGGCGCGACGCGCCGCAGGCGCAGGTTGCGCCATGTCGGCTGGGAGCCGCGAAAATCCACCGCTTCGCCATCGCTGGTGAACAACAATCCTGGCTCCACCTCAGCAACCAGGCGGATGCCATCGATGTACAGCCAGCCGTGTCGTTGCTCCAGCACAACGAACATCGATGGTTTGCCCCATTGGTCAACGCGATAGCGTCCCAGCCAGGGTTGCCAATGGGGCGCCTGCGGCCCGGTGGGCCCATCGATGGGATCGTTCTGGTCCAGGCCATCCTCGCCGTTGCTGCATTCCAGGTACGCCGGCAGCATGTCCGTCGCCGCATGGTAACGGTACGTCGCAACCTCTCCATCGGTGTCCACAGTGAAAAGTTGATCGCCGTCGATGGCCGCAAAGCGGGTACCCTCGGCGTGCGCCCCTCGATGCAGTTGCAGCTCCCCGTTTCCGGCAACCCCGATCTTCGCCTTGCCGCTGCGCCCGATCCAGCTTCCCGCCATCTGCTGCATCTGGTCCTGGTTCAACCTGATCGGCGCCAGGCTTGATAGGGGCACACGCGGCTGACGGGGCCCGAAACGCGCCGACAACAGCTGATCGAGCAGACGCTCGCCGATGCCGTACCCCGCAGACGTCGCGCGATTGAACATCGCGGCAAATCCAGCGTTTGCCTGCCTGCAGTAGGTGAACACGCACCCGAATCCGAAGCCCCCGCCGCGGTGGTGCAGCAGCCGCACCGGTGTACTGCCGTAGAGGCGTTCGCTGCGCATGACACCGAGCCCGTAGTCGCCGCCCAGGCCGAAACCATGCATCTCGTCCCAGAGACGGGGCTCAAGCAGTTGCTGCGCACCGGATCGGCCGCCACCGAGCAGGAAGCCAAGATACTTCGCCATGTCGGCGGCACTGGTCCACACGCCTCCCGACACCACCAGCGGCGTCACCGGCGGTACCTGCGTATGGCCTTCCTGGGTTCCCAGTGCCCGCACCTTGCTTGCCAGGTAGACCGACGCATCGGCCGTACTGTCGTGCATTCCCAGCGGCTCGAAGATCCGGCGCTGCAGCCAGGCCGGATAGCTGATGCCCGCAACCTGCTCAAGGACATGACCGGCAAGGTCGAAGCCCAGGTTGGAGTAGCGATAGCGCGTACCCACCGGAAAGCGCAGCCATGTCTGCGAGATGCTGCGGACGTGCGCATCAAAGCCCGGCGACGCCGGTTCGTAGTTGTTGCCCAGGGGCGCCTCGTGCGTGAATCCCGCGCGATTGGCAAGCAGCAGGCGCAGGCTGATGCGCTCCTGTGGAGCATGCTCGAAGCGGCTGCGCACCGTGAACGACGGCAGATAGCGGGTAATGGGCGCGTCCAGATCAAGGATGCCGTCCTGCACGGCCAACAGCACCGCCACCGCCGCGAAGTTCTTCGAGGTGGACTGGATGCTGAACATCGTGCTGGCGTCTACGGGCACGCTGCCCTGGCCTGATACGTGACCGAAGCCTTCAGTCCAGCGCACCTGCCCGCCTTCGACCAGGCAGACGGCAGCGGCACCGATGCCGCTGCCGTCCATGGCCGAGCGGATCACGCTGCGTTCCGCGTCGATCAGGCTCGCGGTGGTGACGCTTGGCCGCGCCGGGGTGGCAACACCGGTGGGAATGAGCGTGGCCGCCGGAACAGCTGCGGCATTGACCAGGAAGGTGCGACGACTGAGCGTAACAGGCATCAGATCACTCCACTTCAGGATGCCGCCATCTTCCCGCCAGCAGAAATGGCAGGGCATGTGTCATTCGGCACAGAGTGCGGTGATCGATGGAGCTGCGCCTTCGCTGGCTGAGCAGGCCTCAGCCCGGAGGGTCCGGCAAGCGGATTCCCTGCGCCGAAACAAAGGCGCGGGACTCACTCCAATAGGCCTGTGGCGGTTCCCGCAGCTCTGGTCGCGCCCAGTAGTCGTTGCCATGCAATGCGCTCATCACATGGCACCAGCCGTCACGCGGATCGTGAACCTGAAGTCGTCTGCGATGATGGCGCGGATGATACACGTAGTGACCAAGCGCCTCCTGGCGCGCTTGATCCGGCGAACGACCCGCCTGATGGACCAGCGTCCATGCACGCATGTGGCGTGCATGCGCGAGCGCGCCCAGGTACTCGTCCTCATCCAGCAGTGGCACCTGCTCACCGCGGGCCAGGCACAGTGCGTCCGATTCGGCTTCGTAGTCCAGCGACGGCTCCGCCAGTTCCGGGTGCTGCTGCCAATACCCTTCGCCCTTCATGTGCAGCATCGCCCAGTGCCAGGGCTCGTCGTGGAAGATCAGCGCGTGTTCGTATTCGCGGCCGGGGCTCTGGTCGGGATAGCGCTTCCGTGCCTGTTCGAGCGCCTGCGCCTCGGGCACCTGGCCATGGTGGACCAGGCACCAGGCGAACAGGTGCCGGCTGTCTTCGATTTCGGTGGTGAAGTCTTCCACCGGCGTATCGGTGTTGGGCATGGTCGATCCCTGTGTGCGGATCAGATGGTACCGACGCTGCAGGTCGCGCGGGGGGCGGGGGCAATGAGATCTGCAACAGGTCGTGCGAGGTCGCGTGGGGGCCCATCACGATTCGAATCTGGAATCGACGGATTATGGGACCTCTACAGCGCTTCCACGCGCCTCCACAGACCTTCCGGCCGCAAACCACGCGGCTGATTCCCAGGCCCCGCAACCATCTTCGCTCATCTTTGTGCACCTCCTTCCGCTGACAAAAGGTCGCCGAGCGGTCGCCAATGGGCGCAATGAAGGGAATGCTCGGAGAGAACCGACTGGCCACCTTGCCGATCGGCCAACGGGCCTCGGATCCAGCGTCGCATGGTGCGGGCTGCCCGGATGTGCGGAAGCTCGCCGGCGGTGGGCTCAGGTTCCGCTACAGATACACCAAGGCCAACGGTCAACGCGATCGCGTCGCGGCCGCACCAGGAGGGAGGGCGCAACCTTCGCGATGAGATCGCAGCTGCGGCGGCCGCCGTCTAGCGAGAGAACAAGCCAATTGCTACCGCGGCACGGAATGGCCATTTTGCCACTCATGCGCTCGCCTTCCGAGGAAGGGTATTTGTCGCTTTACGTCCACCGATGCGTGACTGAGAACACGCAAGTGCAAAGCGTAGCCCGCTGCAACGAATTTCTGGTTGACAGTGAATATCACCCCGCAATATGAAATCCCGGGAATCGAGAGGCAGGGGATCAGCGCCGAAATCAGCTATCACCACGGCCCGAGGTCAGTCCATCGCAAAGCTCCGCGACGACAAGGGAAAAGGAATCAGGTGAAGATCAGTAGAATTCTCATATATGGAATGTTCGTCATCGGCGTAGTCGCAACCATTTCCTGGTTGGCCTGCAGACCATCCGATGTCACAGGAAGCAAAGGAGATGAGGTTCCTCTCAGTGAAAAAAGCACTTCGTCAACGGATATCGCATCTGAATCAAGCATTCATCAATCCTTGCGTTCGCCACACCAATCCATCGAATCAACAGTGGCTCTGGGTGGCAAGGCATTTCTGCTCAAGATCGAAACACCTCACTACGAAGGCGACGCCTCGGAATACATTGACAGGCGCATCGCGGCTGCAAGGGCGGGCGATGCCCAGTCAAGCCATGAGATCCATAACCGCATTGCCAGTTGCAAGCGGGCGCTTAACTCAGGTGATGCCGATGAGTACAAGGCCTACGCATCAGTGGGCCTGGGGAAGCAGTACTCAAGGAAAATCGACCAGGAGATTGACCATTGCCAAGGGCAGATAGGGCGAACGGAACTCGGAGATGAGAATTGGCTCTCTCTTGCTGCCGCCCAAGGGTCGGTCGAAGCGAGACTGATTTTCGCCAAAGACCCGAAAGCCATCATTGGAAACTTGACGGAAGCGCTCAAGGATCCGGAACGGATAACCAATTATCGAAGGGATGCGATTGATTATCTAAATGAGTCGGTATCACAGGGAAGCGTCGACTCGATTGAAGCCCTTGCTGAAATCCATGACCGAGGGATCATTGCCGAAAAATCCCCTGAAAAGAGCCTTGCATACTGGCTCGCATATCAGCGCGCGCACCCCAACAGCCAATCGGCGGCATCCATTGCGAGACTCTCCAAACTGTTGCAGCCCAACCAGATAGAGCGATCCAACGAGATGTCTGAGGACATATACAGATCCTGCTGCTTGTAACCCAACAGAAGTTTCCTACTCACCCAACATGGCGCACGATGAAAGCAATGATTTCGAAGAAATGGTTGATTGCAACCTCCCTGGTTGTCGCAATTGCTTCCTCTTGCCCACCCACAGCTCGCCCCTTCCAACTAAACGAATAATCCAACACTGCGCGAAATCTCCCAAAATCGCTGTCAGGCGGGGGTTCCGACCCGTGCATCACAAGACGTTGTGCTAGATTCGGGACAGTGTTCCTGGCGCGAGAGGTACCTTCATGGATGCATGGCTCGACAAATGCGCTACTTCATCAAGGCGCGGAGATCGGAGTCACCTCCGGCTTGCAGCGTATCGCTGCCTCTCAATAGCCGTTTCAGCGTTGATACTGTCAGCGTGTTCGAGCGGTGCCTCACCAACCCCATCGCATAAATCTAATCAAAGACAGTCCCTCAGATCAGGGAGTGAAATTGGTATGGAGCGATTCAAGAACGACATCGAGCGCCTGTCCAGTGTACGTTTTGATGATGTCGACGCGTTAAATGAACAGCTCCACACGCATCTGGGAGAGCCGACACGCCAGGACGTGATGGACGAACGGATCGCAGAACACGGAATGTTGGGCGACCTTGAGGTCCGGAACATCAGGCTGAGAAGTGCTGCTGACGATCCTGCGCTCGCGAACCTGATCTTTGAGATCGCACCACCAAGCATTGCGCTCGAGGAAATCATCTGGGAAAACTCGACCAAACATCCACCTCGGCCTGACGCGCCTGGCTCTCGCCCTTACTGGTCTGCGCAGGTGAACGATGCAAAGGTCGTGCTCGGACTCGATTCCGATAACGTGACGCTGACCTACATATCGATCAGTCAGCGCTGATCCCTGTTATTGCGAAGGTGCCGGAGCATGGAGTGTACTGAAGAATCTGGACTGCCACAGCCGCAGGAGGGAGGCCCCCAATGGGGCAGCCGGTGAAGGCACTTATCTTATACCCGGCGTCAAGATCGTTATTGACGAGAATGCGATTGGGCAAGGCTCAAGGATCGCAAGTTCTCTTGCTCACGAAGTTGGGCACCATCTCTTCACCGAACCCGAAAATCGAACTTCCAAGCAAGCCTATGTGAACAGCGAGCTGCGAGGAGAAGCCGCCGCGACTCTCAGCAATGTCCAGGTCCAGCGTGAGATCGTTGCAGCTGGCGGTCCAGATATTGGCGTTTCCGGCACAGGTAATCGTCCACAACAATACGGAACCATTGCGGCGGAACTCCAAGCCGGACGGATCAACCGTAACCAAGCACTTGGGCAGATCGCTGAGGTGTTCAAGACAGAGGCGCCGTCTGTTGGTCCTCATGCGAAATACGAACTCTACTATGGCGACTACTACGACCGGGAAATAGCACCCACGCAACGGCGGCGTAGGCCAGATCCAGAATTTGACGCCGAGCGCATTGCGGTTGCGGAAAGAGTCGGTTCGGACACCGACGACTCGCCCTCACGGCAGCGAGCATCCTCCTCAGCCCCTGAACTCGGCGATGCTGACCGCTCTCTCTACATGCAGATTAGGGCAGGTGTGGAACGCCTGGACGCAGAGCATGGGAAACCCTGGGACGAGTCGAGTCAGCGCATGTCTGCAAGCTTGCTGGTACTGGCGAAAGAGCAGGGCCTTTCACGGGTTGACCATGTTGTCTTGAACAACCCGACAGAGAACCTAGCTCGAGGTGAGAGGGTCTTCGTAGTCGAGGGAGCAATGGACGATCCCGCCCATCGTCGAGGCCATATGAATACGATGGATGCGCTTCGCGCACCGGAGGCGGAATCGCTCCATCGCGCTGATGCGTTGAGCCAATCACAAGCAGCGAGCCTTGAACAACAACCGGCACAGCAGGCGCATACGCAAGACGGGCCATCGTTCTCGAGATAAAGCCGTCACTGTGCTATCGGCGCCATTCATTCCACCGCCTTGGCCCACAAGTGAGCGCCCACGCTGCAGCTCGGACGCTCTCGAATCATCATGCGGTCGCCTCCAGTTCGAAGGGTTCGATGCGGATCACGTCCTGGCCCAGCCACTCGTTAATAGCTGCCATGCGCGTCTGCAGCGGCGCCAGTTCCATCGCCGCCCACACGCCCGCCGCGTCGCGGATCGACCCAAACCCGCCACTGTTCTGCGGCACGATACCCAGAAGCTGCGGTGGCACCCGGAGCACCGCCAACATGTCATCGCGGGTCACACTCTTGATCCCGGTGAACTCATCTCGGACCGCCACCTCACTGACCGGGATCACCTGCAAGCCGTCCTTCTTCCCATTGGGCGAGTGCACGAACAGGTTCTTGAAATTGCCCGGCCCGCGCGACTGCCGCAGCGCGTCGCGCAACGCGTCCACGTCCAAGCCCTCGGGTTGGGGGTCGGTCATGTAGAGGGTGTAGCCGGCGTGCGAACCGTTGTTGTAATACTTCCGGCGGAACAGCGTGGCCGACTCGTTCAGCAGCGCGGCCTGTACGGCTGGCATCCACTCCGGCAGGCCGTAGATCTCCTGATCAGCATCTGCCTCTCGCAGCTGGAACACCTCACCGGCGGGAAACTCATGCTCTACCCGTGCGGCACGCACCGGGAAGAACTCACCGGGCTGCACGCCACGGCGTACGTACTGCGCCAGCGGCACCGCCAGACTGTGCGCGGTTCCTGACATGGGGCGGCGACACTCGACATACCCCATGCCGAAGGTGGTGTAGTCCAGCGCCAGCTGCGAGAACGCCTCACGGCTCAGCAGCCGGTGCGGTTGGAACGTGCGCACCAGCATGTTGCGTTTGAATGTCAGGCCGCTGTGCAGGTACGGGTTGGAGCGCGTTGCGCGCGACAGCCCTTGCAGATCCACCGGTGGCTCGAAGTAGCGGCCATTGCGCCAGCATTCGA